>CAZSDN010000005.1:48160-52132 GCA_964605595.1 uncultured Flavobacterium sp.
AACCTTTTCCGTATTATTCTGAAAATGTAACTTTCGAAAATAAAAAGGGAAAATTTACACTTGCCGGAACTTTATCACTTCCTAAAAAAGAAGGAAAATTCCCTGTTGTTGTCCTTATCAGCGGAAGCGGCCCGCAAAACCGTGACTCAGAACTTTTAAAGCACAAACCTTTTTTGGTTATTTCAGATTATCTGACAAGAAACGGAATTGGCGTTCTGCGTTATGATGACCGTGGTGTTGGCGAATCTAAAGGCGACAGAACCAACGCAACTTCAAAAGATTATGCCGATGATGTTGCCGCCGCAGTCGAATACCTGAAAACACGAAAAGACATCAATGCTAAAAAAATCGGGTTGATTGGCCACAGCGAAGGCGGAATTATCGCGCCGATGGTAGCGGCAAATTCAAAAGACATCAGTTATATTGTTTTGCTCGCAGGAACCGGAATTCCCGGCGATGAGCTTCTTTTGCAGCAATCATACCTTATCAGCAAAGCCGCAGGAATGCCCGAAGATGTTTTGCAAAAGCAAAGAGCCACAAACATGGAGATTTATAAAATCCTCAAAAACGAAAAAGACCCTAATACTGTAAAATCGCAATTATCGGTAATTTTGGAAAAAGAAATCAGTGCGCTGCCAGAAGCACAAAGGCCGCCTTCAGACCAAATAAAGCTTATTATCGATGAGCAGATAAACAGTATCGTTTCTCCCTGGATGCTCAATTTTATTTCGTATGACCCGAGCATAATACTAAAAGATGTAAAATGTCCGGTCCTTGTCCTAAACGGGGAAAAGGATTTACAGGTTCCGGCGAAAATAAATACAGATGCCATAAAAAATGCACTTGAAAAAAACGGAAATAAAAAGGTTACCGTATCCATTTTACCAAACCTGAACCATTTATTCCAGGAATCTGAAACCGGTGCATTTGAAGAATATGAAAAAATCGAACAAACATTTTCGCCGGTAGCATTAAAGGCAATTTCCGATTGGATTGGGCTTCAGACGAAATAATCCCGTATAATTTACTTCTAAAAAATAATCAAATATTACATCCCCGATTTCTCTAAAGATTGGGGATTTTTTTATTATTTTGCCGAACCCAAGGCCAAAGCGGCCGAGATAAACGAAGTTAAAATAAACCAATGAAAAAAGTACTGTTCGCCTTATTTTCAATTTTTGTTATATTATCATGTAAGGAAACCAAAAAAGCAGACGGAAATCTTCACCTTACCGGAAATATAAAAGGATTGAACACCGGGACAATTTATATACAAAAAGTAGTTGATACCGTTTTTGCCACTATTGATTCAATTAAGATAGACGGCGATTCAAAATTTGAAACCTACCTGAATATTGAATCTCCTGAAATGCTGTATTTGTTTTTAGACAGAGGCATTACAAATTCCCTTGACAACAATCTTCCTTTTTTTGCAGAACCCGGCAAAATGAACATAGAAACTCAATTAGACCAATATTATGCGAAAGCAAAAATTAACGGTTCAAAAAACCAGGAATTGTTCGAGCAATACAAAAAAGTCAATGCCCGCTATAAAGATCAAAGATTGGGACTGACCGAAGAAAAATTCTGGTCCGGGCGAAATAACAACAAAGCTAAAGCAGACAGCCTTCAAAAAGTACAGGACCGCATACTAAAAAGAGAATATCTTTATGCGATAAATTTTGTAATCCAGAACAAAGACCATGAAGTGGCGCCTTATATTGCATTATCTGAAATACCTCACATACAGCCAGAATATCGCGACATGATCCAAAAAGCGATGTCTCCGAAAATCATGCAATCACATTATGGAAAAAAACTCACTGAATATTACGAAACCCTGAAAAACGAAGAAAGTAAATAAAACGAAAAAACCATTCTTTTCAGAATGGTTTTTTTATTGAGCCGATAGAGGGACTCGAACCCACGACCTGCTGATTACAAATCAGCTGCTCTAGCCAGCTGAGCTACACCGGCATCTCAATACGGGTGCAAATATAATTGTGATTTTCTAAAATCCAAAAAATAATTGCAGTTTTTTACCGCTTTTTTTTATTACAATTTATTGATTTTTTCAATCAACTGATTTGCAGCTTGTTCTAATTCTACGCTTACTTGCTTGAAATGTGCTTTTTTATTCTCAACATTTTTAGCATTCACTTTTGTGATCAAAACATCAAAAGCGCCAATCGCTTCGTCAATCAAAGCATTGGTCTCAGTTGTTGGTTTTCCTGAAGTTGACAATTCAAATAAATAAATCGCTTCAATAATATCTCCTAAAACGTAGTTGATGTCTTTCTTTAAATTTCTAACGTTCGCCATTTTATCTTTTATTTTAAAATTTCCGCAAAATTACGTATTATCTTTTTATTTAAGACTATGAAATATAAATTTCTAGGATTGACGCTTTTCCGTTAAAACTGAACTGTTTGAGAAATGCCGGAATCAAAACCGTATCGCCTTTTTTGTAACTGTATTGTTCTCCGTTAGCTTCCAACGAAAAATTTCCTTCAGTACACATATAAACTGAAAATGAATTTCCGTTTTTTTCAAACTCCATATTTCCGTCAAGCGGAATGAAATTCGTTGTGAAATAAGGGCAGTCTACTACGATATTCGATTTGTTTTCCCTTTTTTCATAATGCTTTTGCGAATCAACTTTGTTATAATTTATCGCTTCCAGAGCCAGATCAACATGCAATTCACGCGCATTTCCATTTGCTTCTTTTCGTCCAAAATCATAAATACGATACGTAATATCCGAAGTTTGCTGGATCTCGGCAATCACCAAACCTGCACCAATGGCATGAACTGTTCCTGTTTCGAGAAAAAAAACATCGCCTTTTTGCGCATTTATCGTGTCAAGAATAGAAATGATACTATTGTCTTCAAGTCTTTTTAAATATTCTTCCGGGCTTGATTTTTCTTTAAAACCGACAATTATCCTCGAATTCACATCGGCTTGCATCACATACCACATTTCAGTTTTACCAAAACTATTGTGGCGTTTTTTGGCCAGTTCGTCATCCGGATGAACCTGTATCGATAAATCTTCACGTGCATCAAGGTATTTGAAAAGCAATGGAAATTGATTCCCGAATTTCTTATAAACTTCAGTTCCTAAAAGTTCATTTGGGAAAGAATTGATAATTTCAGTCAGCTTTTTTCCTTTGAAATCGCCGTTGGAAATTACACTGACATCGCCATCAACTGCCGAAATTTCCCAGCTTTCACCGGTTATTTTTGATGTTATGGGTTTATTGAGTTCTGTTTTAAGTTTTTCGCCGCCCCAGATTCTTTCTTTCAGAATCGGTTCAAACTGTAGCGGATAGAGATTTGGATTCATTAGCTTTTCTTACAAAGTTCAAAAACTGAAACTAAAATCTGTGCTATCATTTCGTTAATTATTCACCTTTATAGGAAACAAAATTTCTTGGCGTTTCATACAAAACCACTTCCAAGTCTTTTGATTTTTCAATATGCGGGCGAAGTTTATTCCAGATAACAACTGCGATATTCTCGGCGGTCGGGTTCAGATCCTTAAATTCGGGAACGTCGACATTCAGGTTTTTATGGTCGAATTTTTCTTCTATTTCCACAAAAATCAAATCTTTCAAATCCTTGATATCCATAACATAACCGGTCTCAGGATTGATTTCGCCCGTAACGCTCACGATAAGTTCATAATTATGCCCATGGAAATTTTCATTATTGCATTTCCCAAAAACCGAATCATTTTTTTCAAACGACCAATCCTTGCGGTACAAACGGTGTGCTGCGTTAAAATGAGCTTTTCTGCTGACAGTTACTTTCATACTTTATGTTCTTCGAGATAATGATAAAATTCGTCGAAAATGATTTTGAACCAAACGGTATAAATTTCCGGATTTTGCTGCATATCATCTTTAACATCTTCAATCGACATCCATTTCCAGCTCTCTACTTCGTCAGAATTGATCTGCGGATTTTCAT
>CAZSDN010000006.1:0-23868 GCA_964605595.1 uncultured Flavobacterium sp.
CTAACACGAAAGATAGTGGGCTTCCGATCCAGTTTTTGAAAATAAACATCAAGCCAATGATACTCATAATTACGATATGGCCCGCATAAATGTTCGCAAACAAACGGATCATTAATGAGAACGGCTTAATGAAAACTCCTAACAATTCAATCGGAGCCAAAATAATACGCATTGGTTTTGGTACGCCAGGCATCCAGAAAATGTGCCCCCAGTAATTTTTATTGGCCGATAAATTCGTGATCAAAAATGTAAGAATCGCCAATGCTGCTGTAATTGTAATATTTCCCGTAACGTTAATCCCAAGCGGTGTCAATCCGATAAGATTTAAAAACAACACAAAGAAAAATATTGAAAGCAAGTAGCTCATATATTTTTTGTAATGCTTTTCGCCGATGTTTGGAATCGCAATTTCGTCACGGACATAAAGCACAAGCGGCTCGAAAATTCTTCCGGGGCCTTTTGCGATGCTTCCGTTTTTCTTGTATGACGAAGCCAGGCTTTTGAATAAAAAGAAAATCAATAAAGAAACTATGATAATCACAAAAACATTTTTAGTGATCGAAAAGTC
The DNA here is from genome assembly GCA_964605595.1 of uncultured Flavobacterium sp. Lineage (GTDB taxonomy): Bacteria > Bacteroidota > Bacteroidia > Flavobacteriales > Flavobacteriaceae > Flavobacterium. Next base: position 569 of record CAZSDN010000006.1, read on the forward strand.
TATCGGACGAACATTCGTAGGATAGCCTTTTGCATCTTCTGTCATTGTTCCGGCAGCGTCGGTTCTGTAAATTTTACCGTCGTGGTGATTGATTGCGTAATAATTTCCTTGAGATTCAGCCGTTTTTTCACCATGTTCAAATTTTGAAGAAGAAAAAACGTGAAGCCCATTATCCCATAAAATCACAGGAAGCGGAAAGCCAAAATGAAAACCTGTTTTGTGATCTGAAAAAAGCGTAAAATCATGCGAATCCAAAACGTGGTGCTTTTTATGCGCATTGATCGACGACTTAATGTCAGTTGGTTCTGCATGAGAATCCTTGTGTCCTGACTCTGTTTCGTGGTGTTCTGTCGCCGTTGCAACTTTAGTTGAATCTACCGTTGGGTTTGCATAATTTACCAAAGGTAAAAACGCCATTACGGCAGCAGCTATAAAATGGAGTGGTTTTCTGGAAATCACCATATTTATTAAACTTAAATTTTTAGGTTTCTAAAATTTGGTGCAAAGGTACATTTTTTATTAATATTCCAAGTGGAATGAATAATTTTTTTCTGCCGAAATGTTATTGTATCGGACAGTTTATTGTTTATTGTTTAAAATCCGAATCGTAATGATGGTTTCTATTGCCAAAAAAAGAATGAACATGCCAAAAAAATTCATTTTTTCGATTGGATTATTTTCTGCCGCATTTAATATCGGCCGAACCATTATATAACATAAAATCATTTTGATGCTGGTAATTACCAGAAATGACATTCCTACGTTGTCAAAACTCCTTTTGCTGATAATAATCACGATTCCGATTATCAACATGGAACAAAGTGTAAAGAATAAATACAATTCTTCCACAGAAATCAAGAAGTTTTCAGCAGAAATTCCTAAAATAGAAAACGCAAATTTATGCATCGCAAAAAACAACGCCGCTACTAAAACCAAAATAAAGACCGGCTTATAGGTTTTCATAATTTACGATTTGTTCATTTGGTTTACCTGCCGGATAACATTGTACATTGCAAGCCCGACGCCAACAATTGCCAGTACTTTATTGTAGTAAACTTTTGGGCTTGGATAATTTTCATCAAGCCACGAACCAAAACAGGCAAATGCGAAAATAATAATTCCCATCTGAATGGGAATATTAATCAGCGAAAGCCATTTATTATGGTTTTTTTTATTTTGGTTGTCATCCATTTTCCGGTTGGTTCTTACTGTTTTGTTTCATAATGCACGAAGCGCTGAATTCGGCCCCCGGCTCAACCGAAAGTTTTCCGCAAATTACTTCCCCGTGTATTTTAGCTTTTGATTTAACATTCAGCACTTCGGCGACCTGGATTTTTCCATCAAAAAGTCCTTCAATATCGGCATTTTTGCAAATAATGTCGCCTTTAACCGAACCGGCCGGGCCGATTACAATTTTGCCTTTACAGGTAAAATTTCCTGTGAGTTCACCATCCATCCTAAAATCAGCAGCCGAAACAATATTTCCGTTAATCGTCGTTCCTTCTACTATGCGGTTGGTTTTTCCTAAAAGATCGGTATATGATTTCTGGCTTTTCTCGAACATTATTTTGGTTTTTTAGGTGTTGGAGGCAATGAGTTCTCCGGAAGCGGATCATCAGTATCCATCGGATCGGCTTTTTTAATTTCCTCTTCTGATTTTGACTTTTTGACTGATTCCTGTTTTAAGCCTCTTTGTTCATTTTTTACAGGCTGGACTTTTTGCTGTGCGGATTTTTCATCAACAGCGGGTGCTGTATTTTTAACCGGTTTTGGATGCGGAAGCAAATATTCGGGTAGGTTTTTCTTAATCTGTACGATCTTATAATTCTCATTTGAGATCACAATCGCAGGTGCCGAAATAAGATAATCCTTATAATCGGTGAGGATTGAAACAATTCCTTTCGCATTTTCTTCAGACCGTATTCCGTGAAGCACGATGAAATTTTCAGTCATCGTATAAATATCAAGCGAAGATGTAAGCTTTTCTGAAGTCCGCTCTGATGCGAACCTGCCGATTTTATCCTGAATCGCTTTGGTTTCCGGGGTTTCAATATTGCTTACTTTATAAATGATTTTCCAGCTATTTGGTACTTCTGCGTCAAACTGTAGTCTTTCCAGAACGGGAACCTGCGTCGAGAGTAATTTTTCGGCTTCTTTGCCTTCATCGCTACTCGGGTAATTCAGTGCCACGAAATTCAGTGCGGATTTGTATTCGGCCAAACCTTTAAGTTTTCCTATCGTATTTGCTTTTAACAGTTCCATTTTTGAGATAATTTCCTCGCCAGTATATTGGCCAACTGCAATTTCCAATTCGTTTAGCAAGTGAATGTAATTCTTCTCTTCATACATTTTGAACATAGTGTCGTAGGCAACTTCCGGTGACTGGTTTGTGGCAGCGTCAGAACTTCCTGAATTGCCAAGGATTTGCGCATACCTTGAAGCCGGATATTGCGTTATGACCTCTGACTGCATTGCCAGAGCTTTATCTTTATCTATAATTTGATAAATTTTATACAAATTATACATTGATGGCAGCACCAGTCTTTCTTCAGGATTGTTTTTCAATAACTGTTCGAGTTTGCTCGCGGCAAGTTTATATTCTTTGAATTTCTCTTTATAGATAATTCCCAGTTGGTAATAGGCAAAGTTTCTTTCCTTTGCCAAACTGTCCAGAATCTTAGCTTCAATTGGAAGCTGCTTGATGTAAAAATCTGTCGTATACCTGACATCGATTTCTTTTTCTTTTTTGCTGTCTTTTTCGGAAACTATTTCATTTTCGTCCGAATCTTCCTGGCTTTTATTGTCGTTTTTAGCAGCCGATGCCAATCGCCAGTTATTTTTTAAAGGCCGGTCTCCCCATTTTTTCCTGAACTCGATTTTGCCGTATGCTACAGTATTCGGATTATAAAAATAAAACTCTCCCGGTTTAGCGCTTTGCCTGTTTGGGTTAGTGTTTTGAGAAGGCGATCGCGGAAGTGAAACCTTTTCGTCCTGATTTGTATTTCTCTTTTTTAAGTTTTCCCTGTCGTTTGTCTTAAGTATTTCTGTTCCGGACGCCATATCGTCCCTTCCGGTATTAGCCGACTGGCGTTCTTCTTTTTCGCGTTTGCTTTTTTCAAGTTTCGCGTTTTGCTCGTCTTTCTTTTTAAGCCCCGCAATATAATCCTCATAGAAGCCTTTTTTATCAGACTCGGAAAGGGAAACAACATTCAATATGCTGTCGTTTTTTTGGGCAATGGCTTCATATTTAATTACATCGGCCAGGTTTTCACGTTTTTTCTTGATAAGCCTGTATTCGCGGGTTCTGGGTTCAAGCCTAACTAATGTACTGTCATAATATAAACCGGCATCCTGGTATTTTGCTGAATCGAAATATATATCGGCCAGGTTTCTGTAATTTGATGCCATGAGGTATTTATCTTCGGATCTTGTCCTCAGCGAAATATTATAATATTTTTTTGCCTGTTTATTGTTGTCGCGCTTATCATAAAACAAAGCCATCTGATGATTGAGCACATCAAGGTAGGGGCGGTTTTCACGGTCTTTTAACAGCTTTTCGTATTTTTCCAGAAACACAAGCGTATCGCCTTTTTCTATGTCAAATTGCAATCCTTGCCTTGCATGTGCCTGGATTACATAACGCCTCGGCGATTTTCGTTTCATGTCGATTATAGCCTGATAAGCGTCAAAGGCTTTTTGCTTTTCGCCGGCTTCATCAAATAACTGTGCGAGGATAAATCTGTACCGGGCTTTTTCTTCGTTCGATTTTGTGTACTCAAGAGCTTTTTCCAATCGTACGACAGCGCTGTCTTTTTGGCCTACATTCAAAAATGCCTGCGCCAAAGTCGCGTTCGCATCAGCAAAAACCTGGTCTTTGAATTTGATTTCGCCTAACAGTTTCCGAAGGTTTTTAATGGCCAATGCATCATTTTCCATACGCATGTTTGTTCTTTCCCGCCAAATCTTTGCCTCATAGATCTTGTCGCTTTCGGGATATTTGTATAATATGTAATTGAAAGCTTCTAATGCGGGAACATACCGATGGTCATAATACCGCGCTTTTCCCAAAAGCAGGTGCGCCTCGTCCATCTGAGGGTTTTTTTCCTTTCCGCCAATGTTCATCGACCGTCGCTGGATTGCTTTGGTGGCTTTTTCTTCTGCGCGGTCAAAATTTGGGTTTTTACTCTGCCCCGGAAGGATTTCTTCCTGGGTTATCTGCATTCTCTCAATCGGAAGGATTTGCCAAAAATTATCGTTGTATTTTAATTTGAGATCCTCAATTCCTTTATCCAATGCCATGTTTCCGTTATACATTACATTGTATTTGGTATTTAATGCCTGGAATTGCCTGTTAACGAACCTGTCTTTTTTAGTTGAACAGGCCGCAAGGAAAATCAGGAAAATAATCGAAAAAATATAATTGGATTTATTAGTCTTCAATTGTAAAACGTTTTATTTAAGGCTTTTCTTTCATAAATCTTCATCGGCGCGGCTGCTTAAAACAATAAAAAACACGCGGCTATTCCATAACTCACAAAAGCCATTTTTAGTATAACAACTGGTAAAAATACGTTTCTTTTTGATATGTGGGAAATTATGCCTGTTTTTTTCAGATTTCGGCAAATACCCGAAACAGGGCAAATAAAAAACGGACTTCTCGTATAAGCGAAAAATCCGTTTTTAAACTATTCCTGATATATTAAACCGCGAAAAACTCTTCCAGTTCTTTTAGTGTTTCCGCAGATGTTTGTATGTCTTTTACAATTTCACCTTTATGAAGCGCGACAATCCTGTCGGAAACCTCAACAGTATGAAGCAAATCGTGGCTTGAAACCAAACTGGTCACATTTGGGTCGTCGGCCAGGTCCTTCATGATTTTCTTTAGCCTGAATTGTGTCGTTGGATCAAGGTTCGCAAAAGGTTCGTCGAGAACGATCACTTCCGGATTACCTATCAGTGTTGCGATAATACCAACTTTTTTCTGGTTTCCTTTTGAGAAATCGCGAATGTATTTTTTACTGTTAAGGATTTCGCCATTAAAAAATTCCTCGTGCTTTTTTAGCAATGCGTCAACATCGGCTTTGTTTTGACCGCGCAAATCGCCTATGAAATAAAAATATTCTTCGGGCGTAAGATATCCGATGAGGAAACTTTCATCAAGGAATGATGCGGTGAATGATTTCCATTTTTCGCTTTCATTTACAACAACACCATTATTATTAATTTTTCCGGAAGTTGGCTGGATCAGATCCAAAAGGCAACTGAAAAATGTGGTTTTCCCGGCGCCATTATTTCCGACAAGACCAAAGCTTTCGCCTTTTTTGATTTCGAGATGATCGAGGTTTAAAACTTTGGTTCCGTTATATGCTTTTGAAAGATTGTTTACTTGTATCATTGTGTTACGTTTTTCGGTTATGGTTAAGCTTTTTGTTTGTACGAATCCAATGCTGCGTATTTTTCGGCTTTGTAAATTTTTACAATCCAGTTGAAAGCAGCATTTTTAAATGCGAGTCCGAGGATTCCTGTAAGAACTACCAATATCAGGCCTATATTTGGATCGATAAAATAATATCCGAGCGCATAAAGTCCCATCGGAACTAATAACTGCGGCAATGAAAACAACATTGTTTTTACGTTGAAGGCTTTTTTATCTCCAAAAGCACCTTTTCCTGAAGCAAGATCGATTGGTGTTTTTGTATAAGCTCCGCCCAAAAGCACCAATAATGAATTGACACCGATGTTATAGATTGATCCCGCAAGGATCATCAAATAAATATGTACGCCGAAATATACATAAAAAGATGCGAGGATCGCCGTAGCGCCTGTTGCCACAACCATCAGCCACCATTTTGAATTGAGGTAATCGCGATAGGAAATATTCTGCGTCATCATCAGCGGATAATAAGCGCTGTCCCAACTTGGCACGAATTGTCCGAAAGTGATCAAAAATCCTCCGGAAACAAAAATCCCCGCAAACATGTACATCGCCGGATTGTTATACATTTCAAAGGCTCCGGTAAAAAATAGCAATCCGTAAAACAAGAATAATACGCTCATAATCACGGTTGTTTTTGAACGTTTATTCCGTTTGATAAGCTTGATGTCGTTTTTAAGAAAAGTTCCCATTACGCCAAACTGGTTCAGCCATGTAAGATTTTCAGTTTCCGCGATTTGATGTTTTGTAGCCAGCCCGGCATCAAGAAACAAATTGCTTTTTAAATAATTATAAGTGATTTTATATAAAATTCCCAAAACTAAAAACGGAATCAGGAACATCCATTTCGTATTAAAAAGCGCACTGAAAAACGGCCCGGTGTAAACCGTTATGTCAAAAAGGTCATAATATTGCAACGCTCCCAAAACAATGACAATTGCGAAGAAAACCACAAACAGCTTGTCTTTGTTGTTCAATAAAATATTCAGGAAGTTATTGATGTAAAACAACGCGATCAATGATAAATGCCAAAGAACCACGCTCAAAGGATCATAACCTTCAATCAATAAAACCACTGAAAAAGGAATAAACAAAAACGCATGTAAAAAGTTGAAGAACGATAAATATGTTTTCCCTAATGAAAAATTCACGATTGTCGAAGATTGTATCGGCAAGGTTAACAACGGCCTGATATTCATAACCGGAATTTTCTGTAGGAGCAATCGCAATATCAGGTCAAAAATGAAATAATAAATAAGGTATTGATTGATAATTACTAACGGATCCGGAAACATTTCTTCCAAACCGTAAAAAGCAAAAATTCCTAAGAATACAAAAACTAGTGAGAAATAAATCGCCCCAAAAATCATTAATATTCTGAAAGCGAGGTTTTTTGCAAAAGATGCCGATCTGAAAAAAGCTTTCCATTCGAGCATCAAAAATTTTTTGATCATAGTGGTTGTTTTTGGTTGAAAGTTAGTTGCTAAAATTAATAAAAAGTTACACTAAATCATATTCGGGATAAGTCTCGCGAGGGTAATCCTGGGCCTTTGACGGAATAACATAAAAAATCACATAGAAACCAAGCCCGTAAACTACGAAGATAAAGCTCAATAAGATTGTCAGTATTTTATTTTCAAAAAAACCATCCGATTCAAAAAACCGTCCCAAAAGCTGAACCGGAACAATAAAAATAATGCTGATGTTTCCATACGAGCGTATCACTTCCAAAAAAAGCCAGCGTTTTTCACCGTCTTTGGTTTTGCGGTTTTGATAACGGATGTTTTTAATTGCCTGAAGCAGCATCGTTCCAAACATGGAAATTGCAAGAAAGCCAATCATTATCGTCGCATTGATATAAGACATTCCAAAATAGAGCAACGTAGTTAAGCCGATTGACATTACAATTTTCGGAAAACCAAAAAACTCCCTGAAATGCCTCCAAACCAATTTGTTGTATTTTTTATTCAATGCTATTTTACGGTTGTCAACAACATCCATAAATCCAAAAACACCAAACTTCTTGAATTCTTTTTGCAACGCTTCTTCAAATGAAATAGTCGGATTTTCCTGCCATTGCGCTTCAATCGCATTCGCCAAATGATCTACAAGCTCGGTTTGCAAATCGTACCATTCTACATAATGTTCGCGCGTAAAACGATATAAACGTTCTGTTTGTTCCTGGTTTATTTTCATGAAAATTGTGGATTTGGTTTTACTAATGTTTGCATATTCCGGATAAAATCTTCCAATTCAGCCAAACGGTTTACGGTTTCAGTTGTTCCTTTTTCGGTAAGCTTATAATACTTCCGAAGGCGGTTGTCAACCTTTTCAACTTCAACATCTAACAAACCGTCCGCTTCCAATTTATGAAGCGCCGGATAAAGCGCGCCTTCGGTAATATTGAGCTCTCCGTTGGTAATCGCTTTGACTTTCTGCGTGATCTCATAACCATACATTTTGCCGTTTTCCTCGAGCAGTTTCATAATGATCGTATTCAGGCTTCCTTTATATAATTGCGAATTCTTCATTTCTAAAATTTAAAACAAATATACATAAGTTTCTTATACATAAAAATATTATGTATAAATTTTTAAAAATTTATAAGTTCAAAAATGTATGAGATTGTATCTTTGCGAAAAAGATTTCGATGTCATTCTACAAACTCCAGATAAAAGAAGTGCGCCGCGAGACAAACAATGCGGTTTCAGTGCTTTTTAACGTTCCCGAAGAATTAAAACCTTTCTATAAATTCCATTCCGGCCAATATTTGAATTTAAAGCTTACACTTGACGGAAATGAAATCCGGCGTGCCTACTCAATTTGTTCTTCACCTGAAAGCGATGAATTGCGCATTGCGGTAAAATCAGTTAAAAACGGTATGTTTTCTTCGTTTGCAAACGTTTCGTTAAAAGCCGGAGATATTATTGAAGTTGGTGGCCCTGAAGGTAAATTTACTTTCGAGCCTCAAATCGGAAGGCAAAAAAATTATGCCGCGTTTACGGCAGGAAGCGGAATTACGCCTGTAATTTCAATTCTTAAAACTGTTCTAAACGGAGAGCCTGAAAGCACTTTCGTTCTCGTTTACGGAAATAAATCTCCTGAAGAAACGATTTTCCATCAGGAATTACATGATTTGCAATTACAATATGTAGGTCGTTTGTTCGTGCATTATGTATACAGCCAGTCAAAAATTGAAAATGAATTGTTTGGACGTATTGAAAAATCGACCGTGAATTTCATTCTGAACAACAAATATAAAAACCTCGAATTCGATAAATTCTACTTGTGCGGGCCTGAAGAAATGATCAATCTCGTTTCAGGTATTTTAAAAGAGCATAACGTTCCTGAGAAAAACATCAAGTTCGAATTATTTGCAGCCACACTTTCTGAAAAGAAAATCGATGCCGAAGGCCATACCAAGATCACCGTAATGGTTGACGACGAAGAGACGACTTTTGAAATGTCGCAAAAGCAAACTGTTCTTGATGCCGCTTTAAAACAAGGACTTGACGCGCCTTATTCCTGCCAGGGCGGAATTTGCAGCAGTTGTCTCGCAAAAGTTACGCATGGCGCCGCCGAGATGAAAAAGAATTCTATTTTAACCGATAAAGAAATCGCTCAAGGATTGATTCTTACTTGCCAGGCGCATCCAACGACGACTGAGATTTATGTAGATTACGACGACGTGTAATTAGAGCCAAGATCGCTGTGCTGTAAGAAGCAAGAGTAAAGACAATGAAAAAACCTCGTGATTTCTTTAAAAATAATCCTCGGCTTTTGGATGAACCCGAAGTTGAAGCGCTTTTAGAATATTGTGAAAACCTTGAAAGCGAGCTGGTTGATTTTAAATTCGAGAAAAACGAAAATAAAGAATTGATCATGCTCGATCTGATAAAGGAAGTTTTAAAAGGCTGCAATGAAATCCAGAAACAGCAAATGGAACACGAACGTTTTGGTTTTGAAGCACCTGATTATCAGGAAACGATTTCGAATTTGAAAAATTACATTCAGGAAATTTGCCGGAATAATAGGATTTGGCTTTGATTACTAAACATTAAGATGTTACGGAAATTAAGTCTTACTGGTTCAAAATAAATTTCACCTTTTCAACAACAGTTTCAGGCGAAATCGTACGCATTACATCTTCATAACCTTCTACTTTTTTGTTTCCGTAAACCGATGTCGGGATTTTGGGGAATTTCTCACGGTCCGAAACCAAAGCATTTTCAATTGGTTGATTGAACGGTAAAAATCCCGCAAACGGATGCGTATTTCCCCAAAGCGTAATCACATTTATTCCGAACATTGCAGCAATATGTGCATTTCCCGAATCCATTGAAAGCATAACATCAAGATTGCTTATGAGTTGCAATTCCTGTTTGAAATTGATTTTTCCGGCAATTACGATTACGTTATCACTTTTTGGAACCAGCGAATTCAGAATTTCAATTTCATTTTTTCCGCCAAAAAGAAAGATCTTAAAATCATTATTTTTAGATAAATCTTCGATAACTTTTTTCATTAAATCCAGCGGATATACTTTGGATTGATGTTGGCCAAAAGGTGCAATTCCAATCCATTTTTGTTTTTTTTCTCCTAGTATTGAAAGTACTTCCGAGTCGATTTTTTGTACCGGAGGGAATTCAGGATGCAATAAATCAAATGAAAATCCGAGTTGTTCAAAGACTTTTACGTGTCGTTCATAAATCATCGGAAGCTGCCTGAAAACTTTATTTTCAGCACGAGTTAACGCTTTTTTATCGGCACGGGCTTTATCGACAGTTGCTGTTTTCCTTCCGCTTAACGCAAATAATTTCCCGATAATTCTCGACCGGAGAACGTTATGTAAATCCGCGAAAGCGTCAACATTCAATTTCTTCAAATCTGAAAACAAACGAAACAGTCCTAAAAATCCCTTATGTTTTTCTTTTTCATCAAACTCGAAAAATTCCACACTTGGAATTCCGTCAAAAAACGGCTTGAAAAACGGACGTGAAATTACCGTCAGTTTTACATCCGGAAATTGCTTTACAAATGCACGCAAAACAGGAACCGTCATGGCGACATCTCCCATTGCGGAAAGTCTCATGACGGCTATATTTTTGATGGGACTTTTCAAATTTCAATAAGTTCGAAGTTTTTTGGCCAACTCTTGGCCATTTCAATTCTTTTAAACCCTTTAAAATCAAGGGATAATTTTTTGTTATTAACAAAAAAGGGCGGTTTTTAACAATTTTTCTGGCCATTTGTTGGCCATTACATTTTATTCTTTTTTTGTATTTCTTTCATTCCAATATCTAATGCCTGAAATACTACTTCCATTTCCTTTACATAATTTTCTCCAACTTCATACATAGAGGAAGATCCTTCACCTTCTTGTTTTAGCTTTTTATTTATAACTAGTTTTTCAACTCTAAATCTTACTTGTTTTCTCGAAAGCTTTCCTTCAAAAAGACCTACAAAATCTTTCATTTTAGCTTTAGTTTCTTTCGCTAAATACTGTAAGATTGTTATAAAAACCTGATTATCATCTAATTCTTGAAGATTATAGTATTTCGCTTTTTCATCAGTAAATTCATAATAATCCTTTGAAAGAATATAAAAAACAGCATTAGTTTTCCCTCTTTTTTCAATTAATTTTTTTTCTAACAATTTATTGACTTGTTCAATATCTAAATCCTTTTTTGAGATTTTATTCTTAATTTTATTTAGAGTGATTATTTCTAAAACTGATAACTTTTCATTTACAGCTAATTCTTTTTGAATTGAGTCTAAAAATAAAGCAAAAGCCCTGTCTTCAATAATTGCAGATAACTTTAAGTTTACTTGAAAATAATCAGATTTTGAATAATCTGGTTCTGCTTTTCCTTCAGAAAGAGTATTATAAAATATTTTGTCTACACCCTGCCCGGAACGTTCAACAATTCCTGTTTTTTGTAAAACGTCTGCTAATAATCTATTTCTGGGTGTACTTGGCGTTTTTAGAAGATTTTCCAATGTTACTCCAACAGGAAAACCACCAGCATTTATTATATCAAGTCTTTGAGGATATTGTTTTATAACAATTTCTGACGTTTTTCTATAATCTCTGTGGGTTATTGCGTTGTTAACAGATTCTCGTATTACCTCTTCGTTGAAATATGGAATATTAAAGATGTATGCTCCATCCTGAATCGGAAAACTTCCATTTCTTAAATTTATTGTATTCCAGAGTTCTTCAATTACAACGAAAAAAGGGTCAACAAATTTAATTCTATTATCAAACGGTATTTGGCTCTCATAATTTCTATATTCTAACATTATTGAAGCCTGTGGTAATCTTTCAATTAAAACTTGTTTTTTTGCTAAAAGTATTAATGCTGCATTAGTAAGTTTCCCTTTTATTAAAAGATCTAAATCACTGAGAACTTGCGTGTCTGATAAAGTCTTAAAAATCGGATTGTTTTGTTTTATAGAATACTTTTCTTTCAGTAATAAGATTGCTGTATTATCTAAATCTGTTAAACTTAAATCTTCACATATCTGCTGGGAAAAATCCGGTTCCTGTTCTTGGATTATTTTCAAATATTGTTCATCAGACATTGGTTTCAATTCTTCACCAACTCTCATTAATGCAACATCTTCAAATTTGAATATTTTTCCGGTTGGACGACAAGGGACTTCAATGACTAATATTCTTTTTTCATTTTCAAATAATTCATAAACATTTGGTCGAATTGAAGTATCTCTATAGATATTTGCTTCTAACTCCCCTATTGTTCCTGAATTCTGATTAGTGCCGACAACTTCATGAGGATAGTTATCACTCATTCCAATAACCAAATATCCGCCTTGTTCATTACATAATGCCGTCACATAACCAAGAATACATCTTCTCCTGTCAGACGGTTTTGTTTTATTTCCTCCATCATAAGAAATGTTTCCGCCTTCACCTTTTTTAAATTCTACTTTGTCTTCAGACTCTTTGAGCTTTTTAAGTTTTTCAATCGTAATCATAAAGACATGTTTAATTTATTTCTTATTCTGGTACAAAACAGGATTCAATTCATCGTCGTTGTACATTTTCATCTGCTTGTAGACTTTCATGAATTTATCTCCATTCTCGATATCGGTAAGCAAATCATCGATCGCAGTTGAAAGATCTGAACGCTGCTCTAAAAGCACGTTTAATTTCACTTGGCATTTATCGCGGTGATCTTGTGAAGCTTCCGGACGCGTGGCTTCTTCATTCATGTGATAAATTTTCAGCGCTAAAATAGAAAGGCGGTCAAACGCCCAGGCCGGACTTTCAGAATTTATTTTTGCGTCATCTTTCACTTTCACACCGCTGAATTTCTGCAGGAAATAACTGTCGATATATTCAACCATGTCGGTACGCTCCTGATTCGAAGCGTCGATTCTTCTTTTTAGCGTAAGCGCCGCAACAGGATCAATCTGCGGATCGCGGATGATGTCTTCAAAATGCCATTGCACCGTATCGATCCAGTTTTTCAGATATAATAAATGCTCGAATTTATCCTTTGGATACGGATTGGAAATTGGCTGGTCAACATTGTCAAATTTGTGGTAATCGCTGATGCTTTGCTCAAATACGGAATAAGCTAATTTTGAAAACATATCGTTTGATTTTAGGAGACAAAGATACTTTTTATACTTTTATATCCGAAAACAAATTTTTATACTATGCAAATTCATTATTTATCAGAAGCCAATAGTGTGCTGAACCATTTTTTAGGGCAAATCAGAAATGTAAACGTCCAGAACGACAGTATGCGTTTTCGCCGGAATATAGAGCGGATTGGTGAAATCATGGCGTATGAATTAAGCAAAAACCTTCATTATAAAAACATCGAAATCCAGACGCCGCTTGGTATCAAAAAAACTACCGAGATCGAAGATCAATTGGTTTTATGTTCAATCTTGCGCGCGGGTTTGCCTTTGCATTTGGGTTTCCTGAATTATTTTGACAATGCAGAAAACGGATTTGTTTCGGCCTATCGCTATCATCAAAATAACAACGACGATTTTGAAATCCGTGTAGAATACCAGGCGGTTCCGAATATTGCCGATAAGAATTTACTTCTCATAGATCCGATGCTGGCAACAGGCCAGTCAATGGTTGCGGTTTTTAATAAGTTATTGGAAAAAGGCCAACCTAAAGAAATTCATATCGCGGTTGTAATCGCTGCGCCTGAAGGTGTTGCTTATCTTGAAAAACATCTTCCGGATTATTGTCATTTGTGGGTTGCGACTTTAGACGAAAAACTGAACACGAAAAATTATATCGTTCCGGGATTAGGCGACGCAGGCGATCTGGCTTACGGAAGTAAATTATAATTGCAGGAAAAACGAAAGGAAACTCAATCCGAGGACAATTATCGCGGTAGCTTCGCCGGTCCATTTGCCCTGAACGCTTTCAAAATAATTGGTCGCCATAACCGTTAACGGCATAAAAGTATAAATCAGGATATTATTGCTTTTATCGGGTGAAACTACATAAATCACAGCACCGATAAAAAATGCGATTATAATTTTCTTGTAGGAATTATGCAGGATTAATGGTTTGTTTGGCAACGAAACTAACTGTGAAAATACAAATAATACTGTCAGTGCTGCATAAATTGAAAGTGCGATATTTTGGTATTTATTGGTAAAATAATCAAACGTAAAATCAAATCCGACTTTATCAATCAGTTCATAAATAAGTGATTCATTGAAAATCGTAGAAAACAAAGCGAAAATCACGGCTACGGCAAAAAAAGCGATATAGGGCAAAATCCAATTACGGTAATCCCTTGCGACATGAAGGATTATCGATACAAAAACCAAAAGGATAAACAGGATGCTCCAGAAATGAAACAACGCCGCGAGGAAAATCCATAGCGATGCGTCAAAAATCTTTTCTTTTGGCGTGACCAATGACTGAAGCGAAATAAGCCTCCGCAATGCCAGAAGAATAAGGAAATTAGCAATGATCAGGTTTGAGTTTCCTAAAGTCGTCGGAAATAAAATCAGGAAACTAAAAAAGAAAAGAAACGGAAAAGTATTGTCTTTGCTGAGATTATTTCGCTTTGTGATAAAATTTGAAATAAAAAGCGATCCTGAAAGTAACAATAATATTCCTGCTTTTTGTGCAATTTTAAAAGCCGAATCCGTCCAATCGGAAGACCGTAAGTGATACAAAAAGAAACACATAATCAGCAATGCGGTAACCAAAATGTAATTAAATGGCCGCGATTTGCTAAAAATTGTTGTAATCATAAGGATATTTTATACTTTTGTGGATGTAAATATAATACTAAAAAAGATGAAAGCATTTTTTGAAGCAATAGAGACCTTGTTTGTTGATTTTTTATTCTGGCCATTGGACGCGTTGCGCAGCCTTGAGCTTACAAGCTGGTCTTTAGCCAATTTAATCAACTGGATTTTCATGATTATCTGTGCTTATTACACTTACTATTGGATCAAACAATTGCAATTACACAAAAAAAACAACGAAGAAACCCAGGATACAACGGCGCATTCTTTCTTAAAATAAGTCGAAGCCGATATCTTTTCTAAAATACATCTTATCAAAGCTTAGTTTTTCTATGTTTTGGTAAGATTTTTTTATGGCTTCGTCAAAATTTTCCCCATACGATGTTATCGCCAAAACCCGGCCACCATTGCTAACTATTTCACCGTTTTTAGTTTTTGTTCCCGCATGGAAAACGATCGAATCGACGATTTCTTTAATTCCTGAAATGATTTTCCCTTTTTCATAATCTTCGGGATAACCGCCTGAAACGACCATGACCGTTGTGGCGCTTCTTTCATCAATTTCTAACGGAAAATCCTCAAGGTTTCCATTCGAAACCGCAGAAAACAATGCAACTAAATCCGATTTTAATCTTGGAATTACAACTTCGGTTTCAGGATCGCCCATTCGAACATTGTATTCGATTACCATCGGTTCGCCTTTTACATTGATCAATCCGATAAAAACAAAACCTTTATACACGATTCCATCTTTTTTTAAACCGTCGATTGTTGGTTTTACTATTCGGGTTTCGATTTTTTCCAATAAAACCTCATCAGCAAACGGAACCGGTGAAACCGCACCCATTCCGCCCGTATTCAATCCGGTGTCGCCTTCGCCGATCCGTTTGTAATCTTTTGCCGTTGGAAGAATTTTATAATGGATTCCGTCAGTAATTACAAAACAGCTCAATTCAATTCCGTCAAGGAATTCTTCAATGACAACTTTTGAACTTGCGGATCCGAACTTTTCATCAACGAGCATATTATGCAATTCGCGTTTTGCTTCAGCTAAATCATTTAAAATTAAAACGCCTTTTCCGGCCGCTAAACCATCGGCTTTTAAAACATAAGGCGGATTTAAAGTTTCCAGGAATTCCCAGCCTTTTGCAACCGTTTCAGCGGTAAAACTCTCATAAGCCGCAGTCGGGATTTTATTTTTTACGAGAAATTCTTTTGCGAATTCCTTGCTTCCTTCTAATTGCGCTCCAATTTTTGACGGCCCGATCACCGGAATGTTTTTCAAATCTCCATCATTGATAAAGAAATCGTAAATGCCATGAACCAAAGGATCTTCAGGGCCAACAACAACCATTTCTACTTTTTCCTGAAGTGCGAATTTTTTGATTGCTTCAAATTCTGTTGGATTAATATCGACGTTTGTGGCGATGGTTTCAGTGCCGGCATTTCCGGGTGCGACGAAAAGTTTTGTGCAAAGCGGGCTTTGAAGCATCTTCCAGGCAAGAGCGTGTTCTCTTCCTCCGGAACCAAGCAGTAAAATTGTCATTGTGTTGTGTTTAGTTGTGATTGGCAAAAATAAGCCGTTTCAGTTTGAAAAAATAATTTTTGAATCTGAAATTTAAATCATCTTTTCTCAGATTTTATGCAGAAATAAATATATTTGCCGAACACCAATAATATTGTACAATGGACGAGATATGCAAGAACTGTGAATATAATATTGTAATGAATTTCTGTGCGAATTGCGGACAGAGAAAAACAAAACGCATTGATCGTACTTATCTGACCGATGAACTTCAGTACACGTTCTTTCACATGAACAAAGGTTTTTTTTACAGTGTAAAGCAATTGATAAAAAATCCCGGTAAAACTGCGCGTGAATTTGTCGAAGGAAATCGTGTTAATCATTATAAGCCTATTTTATTGGTTTTCTTGCTTTCAGGAATTGTGGCGTTTTTAACTAACACTTTGGTTCATCCCGGAGAGGTTTATAAAGTTTACAACGAACTCCAATTGGCAAAGCAACCAAAAGAGACTGTTGAAATGATGCGGGAAATAAATGAGGCTTCAGCATCGATGACACAATTCATGATGAAGTATTATTCGCTTATAACGCTTTTGGTCGTGGTTCCATTAATGTCTATATGCACTTGGATTACCTATAGAAAATGGGGATACAATTTTTATGAAAATATTGTAGCAAATTCCTATTACTATTCCTTATTAATGGTATTTACAACATTTATGGTACTTCCCGCGCAATTTTTCCTAAAGAACAATCCGGGATTGTTTATGTTCATTCCAATGATACTTTCTCTTTTTGGTGCTGTATCCACTTATTTTTGGTTTTACATTGGTTTTTACAATAAAAAAAGTCCTGGAGATGTAATTGTGCGTTCCGTTATTATGATATCAATTCTCATGGGCTCAATTGCGATTTTAAGTGTTTTGACCGGCATAATCTGGGCAATTATACGCCTTAAACATTAATATGGATTTCTTCAGCCTTTCTCTCAAACTAAACGGTTTTCCAATCGAGAAAGCAAAAAGGGATTTTGATAAAATCATAGCAATTCCCGAAAAGGATTTTGAAGCTTTTTTAACTCATAAAAAGTCTGAAATTGTTGGTTTCCATCTTAAAAATAATTCCTTTTACCGTAATTTGGTTGGTTCGGATGTTTTTGAAAACTGGGAAAAACTTCCGGTCTTAACTAAGAAAAACCTTCAAAAACCTTTGCGGGAAAGACTTTCAAGCGGCTTTTTAGAGAAAGAAATCTACCTTAATAAAACATCGGGCTCAAGTGGCGATCCGTTTGTTTTTGCAAAAGACAAATATTCACACGCTTTAACCTGGGCTTCCAATATTTACCGTTTCGGCTGGTTCGGGATCGACTTCAATTCGTCGCTCCAGGCGCGTTTTTACGGAATTCCGCTCGATTTCATCGGAAACAAAAAAGAGCGCTTTAAAGATTTTCTCGCGCATCGTTACCGTTTCCCGATTTTTGATTTATCGGATGAAGTCCTTGAAAAATTCCTGAAACATTTTTACAATAAAAAATTCGATTACATTAACGGTTATACAAGCTCGATTGTTTTGTTCGCAAAATTCCTTCAGCAGAAAAACCTTATCCTGAAAGATATTTGCCCGACTTTAAAAGTTTGCATGGTTACTTCTGAAATGCTTTTTGACGACGATAAGGTTTTGCTCGAAAAACAATTCGGAATCCCGATTATCAATGAATATGGCGCATCCGAACTTGATTTGATCGCTTTTCAAAATCCCGGCGGAGAATGGCAGGTAAATTCGGAAACGCTTTTTGTGGAAATCCTTGATGAAAACAACAATGTTTTGCCTTACGGAAAAGAAGGCCGGATTGTGATTACTTCACTATTCAATAAAGCACATCCGTTTATTCGTTATGATATTGGCGACATTGGAATATTGGATGAAAAAAGTACGACAAAAAAACCGATCCTGAAAAAATTGACCGGACGGACGAATGATGTCGCAATTTTGCCGAGTGGAAAAAAATCGCCCGGACTTACATTTTATTATGTCACAAAAAGCATTATTGAAGACGACGGGAATGTAAAGGAATTTATAATTGTCCAGGAGAAAACTGATCGTTTCACGATAGAATACGTTAGTGAAACTGAATTGAACCGGGAGCAAATTGAAAAAATCCAAAAAGCGATCGCTCTTTACCTTGAACCCGGGCTTCATTTTGATTTTCAGCGCAAAAGTTCTTTGGCGAGGAATAACCGCGGAAAGCTGAAACAGTTTAAGTCGTTGGTGTAACTTTTGTATAACGCGGCTTAACCAATAATTGTACAAAAAGAAAAATCCCCATACTAAAAAACGCGGTGAAAAAATTCATCCGGTGAAAATCGCGGTACACTTTATAATTATACTTAAGCAGCTTAAATTTTGAAGATGAAACTGAATTTTCGCGGATCCTGTAAAAAGCCAGGCTTTCAGCAACCGGTTTTGCAGTTTTGATTTTTTTTAAAATCTTAAGCCAGATGATCCAGTCCTGCCGTTTTCTTATGGAGGAAATTTCAATTTTCCCGAAATATTCGGAATCATAAATCCCGGTTAGGTTTCCTATATAATTGCAGAAAAAAAGTTGGTTGTAAGAAAGTAATTTCGGTGCTTCAATGGTTTTTCCTATTTCCTTTCCGCTTTCATCAATGCAATCGTAAAAGGAAAACGTGAATGGAAAATCATTTTTTTCCATAAAATCAATTTGCTTTTGAAGCTTTTCGGGTTTCCATAAATCGTCTGAATCCAGGAAAGCGATATATTTTCCGTTTGCGCTTTGCAAAGCCGTATTTCGGGCGACTCCGGCTCCGGAATTTTTTTGAAGCTGAATTACCCGTATCCGGTTATCTTTTTCGGAAAAATCACTTATAACTGAAATTGTCGCATCGGTTGAACAATCATCTACAATTACCATTTCCCAATCCGGAAACGTCTGGCTTTGCACTGAACGGATTGTTTCGGCTATGAATTTTTCAGAATTGAAAGTGGGCGTAATTATGGATACCAGCGCGCTCATTTAATATGCTTTTTCTTCGCCTTGGAAAATATTTATAACGGTTTGAAGAATAATCTTTAAATCCAGCATAATTGACCAATTTTCTATATAATAAACATCATACTTGATTCTGTTAATCATGTCCTCATCGGTTTCAATTTCGCCTCTATAACCGCGAACTTGTGCCAATCCGGTAATTCCGGGTTTAACATAATGCCGGATCATGTATTTTTTTATACGGCTTCCATAAGCTTTATTCTGCGACCATAAATGTGGCCTTGGCCCTACAACCGACATATCACCTAATAAAACATTTAGAAATTGCGGCATTTCATCAAGGCTGGTTTTCCTTAGTAACTTTCCTATTTTCGTCACTCTTGGATCGTTCTTTGAAGCTTCTTTTTCGGTGGTTTTGTTAATTCTCATCGAACGGAATTTATAGCAAAAAAATTCTTTTTCATCTAAACCCGGTCTTCCTTGTTTGAAAAAAATCGGCCCTTTTGACTCAAGCTTAATCAACAATGCCAGCAAAGGCGCTAACCATGACAGCAGAAAAACGATTACGATAAGTGAAAAAACAATGTCGAATGTCCTTTTAAACGCTTTTACAACCGGTTCGTGTAGAACAGTTTTTTGAAGTGAAAGCACCGGAAAGATTTCATAATAATCAATCTTCAGGTTTTTAGAAAAAATATCTTCGGTGTCGGGAATGAATTTTATTGTTTTGTTATTTTCATCGGCAAATTCAATCAAAGCTTTAAGCGAATCATTTGACGTTTCGTCTAAGGAACAATAAATTTCGTCTACATTATTTTCTATTACGAAAGCTTCCAGATCGGCCATCCGGCCTTTTATATCAGGATTTTTGGCTTTGTCTGAAAAAAAGCCTAAAAACCTGTATCCGTAATCGGTCCTGGTATCAAAGAGTTTTTTCAGCCGGATTGATTCGGGAGAATAGCCGATAATTACCGCATTCCGGAAATTACTGCCGGTTATAATCCGGTATCGCTTTAAATAATAAAACAATAAGAATTTAGACGTTGCGATAAACAGGAAACTAAAGCTTACAAAAAGGGCTATCGCATTGCCGCTAAAGACGGTTTCCTTAGAAAAAGGAAAAAAAGCAATTACAATCAGGAGAAATAAAACCGCCTGTTTAAATATTTTCGACAAGATTTCAATTGGAGTTGTAAATCTGTATATCTGATAAAATTTAACAAAAAGAGAAATCAAAACCCAACCGATAAATTGGTAAATGATATAATACCAAATGTTAAGATTCAGTTCCCTAAAGAAAAAAAGGCATAAAAAGTTTAATACCAATAAATCTATAAGTACGCTGAAAGGCCTAATATATTTTGAATATCTTCCTGTTTGAGCTGCTGTCATATTAATGAATGTATCCCGTAAAATCTTTATGCTCTTCTTTTAAAAGCTCTTCATTAGATAATGATTTAAAGTATTCATAGGTTATTTTCATTCCTTCTTGTCTGGAAACTTTTGCTTCCCATCCTAATATCGCTTTAGCCTTTGTCGTATCGGGCTGGCGCTGCATTGGATCGTTGATTGGTAACGGGTGGTAAACAACTTTTTGATTTGTTCCTGTTAATTTTATTATTTCTTCGGCAAAATCCTTGATGGTTATTTCGTCGGGATTTCCAATATTGACAGGCAATGCATAATCTGAATGCAGAAGCCTGAAAATTCCTTCTACCTGATCGTCTACATAACAAAAAGAGCGTGTTTGCATTCCGTCACCGAAAATTGTCAAATCTTCTCCCCGCAAAGCCTGGCCAATAAATGCCGGAATTACGCGGCCATCGTTCAACCGCATTCGTGGGCCATAAGTATTGAAAATCCTGACTATCCTGGTTTCAACACCATGAAAAGTATGATAGGCCATTGTTATGGATTCCTGAAAACGTTTTGCCTCGTCGTATACGCCACGTGGCCCGATGGTATTTACATTTCCGTAATATTCTTCCGTTTGCGGATGAACTAACGGATCTCCATATACTTCAGAGGTTGATGCTATTAAAATTCTCGCTTTTTTTACCCTTGCTAGGCCCAATAGGTTATGCGTTCCCAACGATCCCACTTTTAAAGTCTGGATAGGGATTTTTAAATAATCAATGGGGCTGGCTGGTGAGGCAAAGTGAAGAATATAATCTAACTGGCCGGGAATATGGACAAATTTTGTGATGTCATGATGGTAGAATTCAAAATTTTTAAGCTTAAATAAATGCTCAATGTTTTTCAAATCCCCCGTAATGAGGTTATCCATTCCGATAACGTAGTATCCTTCGGCAATAAACCGGTCGCAAAGATGTGATCCTAAAAAGCCCGCCGCCCCGGTAATCAGTATTCTTTTCATAAAAATTTATTCCTTATTTGAGCGTTGCAATGAAAAACCCGAATTAAACAGGCAGTATATGGCTGTGAAAAAAACAACTCCTCTTTGCCTTGCTAAAAAAGATTCCGTCAAAAATAAACTTATCATCAGAATTGCAAAACAAAAATGAACAAAATCTTTTGTAGTGACAGCTTTTCTTAAATTAACCAACACAATGGCTAACAATAAAACTATCCCGAAAATCCCGGTTTCGGCAAAAATCTGTATGTACTGGTTATGGAAATTCTTTTTTTGATACCCTTCGTGCTTTTGGTCGCCTAAAAATATATTATGCTCAATTGCTTTTTCTTCGATTCTGAAATCAGATGCGTTTAATCCATAGCCCGAAAAGAATATTGGGTCTTCCTGAAGCATTTCTTTAAAAATCCTGATTTGATATACCCTGAATGCCGCGCCGGCAAAATATTCATTCGGATTGAATTCTTCTTTTGACCAAGCCTGTTGAATGCTGACATTATAAACTACTCCATCTTTAAAGTCTTCATTTATAGTGCCTTCTTTTTGATTGGATTGGAATTCAATTAAAAATCGGTTTCTGATTTTTGAAGAAAACACAATTGTCACTGAAAGCAGGGTCAACATCAAAACTGTTATCCATTTTATCTTTTTGGTAGCCTTGAAATAGAACAGTTCATAAGACAATATCAATAATATGAATATCAGAATGATGTTTTTAGATGATAACAAAAAAATAAACCCGGCTAAAATACACATTGCAATTTTGTCTAATAACTGCTTGGACGGTTTCCTGAAAAAACAGAAGAAAGCTAATGTGACATAAACCGAAACGTGTATCGCGTTAACATCTTCAGTAACCAGTTCATGGTAAAAGAAAACCGAAGTATCGCCGCTTTCGATAAACCTGTATGTGGCTTTTGCAAGATAAAAAATCGTGAATCCTAAAATTCCCAAGCTGTAATACTGAATCAATTTTTGCTTTTGACTTTCTGAAAACCTTGGAATAGCCATAAAACATAAAGGAAGTACAAAAAGTGGAAGTACTTTTGAAATGGCCCTTGAGGTTGCCTCATAATCCATGGTCCACAAAATGGAGGAAGCCATCAATAGGTAAAGAAGCATCGGCAGGATCAAATTTGATTCAAGCCTGAAGTTTTTCTTTTTAAAGGTAATTATGGATACCAGTACAAATAGCGCGACGGCAATTCCGTTTACGGCATATCCCAGCGGAATGGTAAATAATACTAAAAGCAGGAAAAAAAATAATGGATTTTCCTTACTTTCACTTTTTAGATCCTGATATGCATTCTTCAAATAATTGTAAGTATTTGCCATTAATTATATCCCAATTAAATTCTTTGACTATTGATTCGAAATTATTTTGAATAAAGTCTAAGTTATCACTTTTTTTATACATCTGAAGAATATCTTTCACCTCCTGAGGATTTGAAAAATATACTGCATTCTCCTTAAGAACGCCTTTGTTAAAATCATTATTGTGCGCGGCTACAAAAGCTTTTGACGCCATGGCTTCAAGAAGCGACGGATTGGTTCCGCCAACGGAATGCCCGTGAAAATAGATGTTTGAAAAATACCTTAGATTATTGAGGTGTTCCAAATTATATATTCCGCCCATAAAACGGATATTCTTGAAAGGCTTGAACTTGTTTTTCAAATAAGCCCCGTATTTTGTATT
>CAZSDN010000006.1:23878-25642 GCA_964605595.1 uncultured Flavobacterium sp.
GTTCCCGATAACTAAAACCGGTGTAATATCATTGGCATTTAGCGCCACGCCTTCCAGAACCATATCAAGATTATTTTCGGGCTCAAACCGCGCCATAATCATATTGAAATGGTATTTCTCGACATTATACTCCGAAAGCACTGCTTCGTCCGGATCATCAAACGGATGCGCTCCGTATGCGATGTAAGTAGATTCTTTTCCGTAACGGTTCTTCAGGAATGTTTTTATTCCCAATGAATCTGAAACAAGATAATCGCTGCTTACCGCCGCAAGGCGTTCTGCAAATTTGAGGAATTGCTGTACGGGTCTGGAATATTTAGAGCGCTTCCACTCTACTCCATCCATATTGGTAATAATAACGGGCTTTTTGGGCAACAGGAAAAACCAGATCGAATTGCTGGTATAACCCAATTGCAAAATAATATCAAAATCCCTTTTCCTTGAATCGATGATACAATTGAAATCGTAGATGAACTGGCCAAATGTCCCGAGTTTGTGCTCCGGATCGTTCTGATGAATAATATGTACTCCGTGGAATGATTTTTCCTGAAACGGATGATTGTGCGAATTATAGACGTAAACTTCGTGGCCTTTTTCTACTAAATACACAGAAAAAAATTCAGCAAATTGTTCAAATCCTCCGTAATAATTAGGTATTCCCCTAGTCCCGAGTATGGCTATTTTCATTTATTTTCATTCCTTTTCGGCCGTAAAAATAGAGAAATAAAAGTATTATAGAAAACGCTCATGGAATATATTTATGTGAGTTGGCATTCTTGAAACAACTACTAAAATTTAACAATACCTGACTCGGTAAAATGATGTTTTATACTCTCCTTTTTAAAGTTTAATTCCTACTTTTGTCGAAGAACAATATCACAGTTATAGCTTTATGATCAATTTTGAATATCTCGAAAGCAATTTAGATGAACTCCGTATTAAATATCTAACAGCGCAGCCATTCCCTCATTTGGTTATCGATGATTTTTGCGACGAGCAAAAACTGAGCAAAGCCTATGAAAATATTCCCGAACTGAATAATAAAAGCCGGGATTATGCATTTGCAAACAATAAATTTGAAAAATCTAATTACAAGGAAATCTGTACTGAACTTAAAGAGTTGTATGAGGATTTAGCATCGGAAAGATTCAATACTATTTTGAGTTACATTACTGTAAAGAAAACTTTCGTTGATCCGAAAAATTTTGGAGGCGGGCTTCATCAGGGAAAGAAGAATAGTTTCCTTGACATGCACCTTGATTTTAATTATCATCCGTTAAATAAAAACTGGTACCGGGAACTAAATCTTCTTTTATATCTGAATAAAGACTGGAAACCTGAATACAAAGGCGGTTTGAAAATCAAAGATTTAAGAACCAACGAAGAAACAGAAATTGACGTTCCGTTTAACAGAATGATAATCCAACAGTGTGCACCTTATTCTTTACACGGTTATGACATGACTAATTTCCCGGAAGGAAGATATAGGACTTCAATAGCAACGTATGCCTATCAAGTACATGAACGATTAATAGAAACTCCCCGAACAACCGATTGGTTTCCAAAAGAGGACGCTTCTTTTCTGAAAAAGCAACTGGCAAATAATTATAATTTTTTAGTAAAAACCAAAAACAAATTTTTTGGAAGCGGAACCGCTAAAAATCAATAGTTCATTGAATGAAAAATGTTTTAATAATTAATCAATCGTCAGAGCTTTATGGCGCTGACAAGGCTTTGCTTGAGCTTATTGATAATTATCCCAAA
>CAZSDN010000006.1:25652-32198 GCA_964605595.1 uncultured Flavobacterium sp.
TTTCAACCCAATTATTGTACTCGAACACGAAGGCCCTCTTAAAGAGATTCTTTTAGCCCGTAATATAATGGTTATAAAATGTCCGGTTATAAAATTAAACCGGGCTGTTTTTACCTTTTCGGGAGCCTTGAAATTAATCAGAGATTTTTTTAAGGGAATGTACATTCTCAGGAAAAACACAAAATCAATCCATATAGATCTTATACATTCCAATGCAATTTCCGTATTGGTTGGTGCTTTTTATGGTTATTTGTATAAGAAAAAACACATCTGGCATGTTCATGAAATAATTGAACACCCAAGAAGCATTGCTAATTTTTATCCTAAACTCGTTTACTTTTTTTCAAATAAGATACTTTTTAATTCCAAGGCGTCCTACCAGCAGTTTTACAAAATCAAGCCTGAAATAGCCGAAAAATCGAAAATCGCATACAATGGCCAAAGCAGGCTCGAGCCAATTTCCGATAAAGAAACAATCGCAAATACAAAGCAGCAACTCTTCAAAACCACTCTCGATAAAAAAGTTATCGGACTTGTAGGCCGTATCAGCAGATGGAAAGGACAAATCCTCCTTTTGGATGCTTTTCACAGCCTGAAAAAAAAACATGCCGATATTCACCTTGTTTTCGTGGGTTCAGCGCCGCCAGGACAAGATCATTTTCTTCATAATCTTCGGGACAGGATTACAGAACTCAATCTTAATGATAGTGTTTCAATAGTTGATTTTCAAAAAAACATTTGGCCGGTTTATGACGCGATAGACATTTCAGTTGTACCTTCAACAGAACCTGAACCTTTTGGCTTGGTTGCCACCGAAGCAATGCTTTCACACAAACCATTAATAGCTTCTGATCATGGCGGGCTTTCTGAAATCGTAGTAAATAATGAAACCGGATTTCTATTTGAACCGCGCAATCAATCCGAGCTCGAATTAAAAATTGAAGCCCTTTTGCTTGATCCCGCTTTAGCGGAAAAATTTGGGGAAAACGGATTCATGCGTGTACAGAAAGAATTTTCTACCGAAAGTTATGTAAATTCGATTGAAAGCGCTTATAGGGAAGTTTCCGCCTGATTTGGATTTTTTAATCCTTTTATCAATTCATTTTTATAGGCAAGTATAAATCCGATGAATATCGATTTGGTATCGGGAACAAAATAAAATCCCAAAGATACCCAATAGGAAAAAATCAGATAAATTCCGCTTGCCACAAGCAGGAAATTGATACTTCGCAATATTTGAGTATCTTTTCTTGCTCCGGTAAAAAACGCCCGGACTGAAAACAATAAGATTACAATGCCTATTATTCCTGCTTTCAGGAAAACGGTCATAAATCCATTGTGTAAAACGGGAATATAACGCATGTAACTGGATTGTAGCCAGACTTCTTTTTTCAAATCTACAGTTGATCCAAGTCCTTTTCCAAAAATTACTGTTTTTGTGCCGTCATTGGACATTTGCCTTATCGTTCGTATATTTTCGTATGATCGATAATTATCATTAAAATCCTTCCAGTCATCAGGGTCTACTTTTGTCTTAAACGGTTCAATAGGTGCATTTTTGATTTTGTATAAAAACGCTTCGACGCCTTTGGACTGCCTTTGTGGGTTTGACATATAAATCGCCGTGTAGCTAAGCCCTGAAAAAACAATTATCATTGTCCCGATAATTATTGAACGTTTGTTGAGCACCAAATAACCTTTCAGGCTAAAGAATAAAATTACGAAAAGTATAAAATGTGTCCTTGCAAGGTATAAGAATGCCGAAAGCCCAAGGATCGCACCAAAAATCCAAACCTGTTTTTTAGACAGTTCGATTTCAAATTTCTTATGGAAAATTACCAGGATAAAGCAATAAACTTCGTAATCACTAAAATAACCGGCATATAAACGCAATTCGTGTATATCCCTTATATGAAGTAAAATAGTACTGTAAAAAATAGTTATTAAGTGGCCAATTGCAACAAAAACACCGGCATAGATAAGCTTTTTTAACGGAAACCGATCTTTGTTATTGAAAAGCTGATAGCCTAAAACCAAACCTAATATAGGTTTCAGCAAATAGGTAAAATCCCTGATGAGACTGTATGTCTTCCGGTCTTCAAATAATGAAACGATTAACGCTAAAAAAATAATAAGCGCAAAAGGCACAACATGTTTAAGAAGCTCTTTTGAATACGCTTTCTGAAAAGTAAAAAAAATTGTTATGAGCCATAATAAAAATATTGGTTCGTATTGCCTGAAATAAGCAATGCCAACACAGGCCGTTAGAAATAAAAGGTCGAAAGATAATTTTTTAATTTTTGTAGGCATTAATCGATTTGTTTAATCACTTTTGCAGGAACGCCGCCAATCACCGTATTATCCGGAAAAACACCATTTACAACAGCGCCTGCCGCCACAACACAATTGTCTCCAACAATACATCCGTCGAGAAACGTAACTTTCGCACCAACCCAAACATTGTTTCCGATTTTTATTCCCTTTGATGTAACGCCTTGTTCTCGGATTAATTTTGTTGTATCGCTGAAATTATGATTTTCTGAATGAAAACTAATATATGAACCCATAATCACGTTGTCTCCGATTTCGATTCCGCCAGCAGCTCCAAACTCTGTAAATTGGCCTACTGCAGAGTTTTTACCCATTTTAAGTCCTTTACCATATTTTGACATGTGGCTAGTTGAACTCAAGAAAGAATACGCTCCTATTTTTATGCAATCGCCTAAAATTATTTTTTCGGATGCGTAACCGTCAATAACACAATGCTTGTCTATAGTGACACTTTTTCCAAACAAAATGTTTTTTTTGTTCAGGATAACGCAATTATGGCCGATATAATTTTTTTTTCCTGTTTTTATAATTCCTCTGATAAGCATTATAAGTCGCTCTTTTAGCTTATAATAGAAAAGACCATCTGGGATATTAGGATCAATCGTATAGGCTTTTCCTGATTTTAATAATAATTTTTGGAATACTTTTTTTATCATTTTTGATAAAAGTTATGAGGATTTAAATCAAAAATACGATTGTTTTTCAACTTGATGGGGATATATTTTGTTTTTTACACCGTAATAAAATAAAACTATCATAATGATTTCAGAAATCAGCAATGTGGCCAAAACACCGGTAATCCCAAATTCGCCAATCAAGACCGACATTAATAATATACTAAAAACCGTTAGCCGAATAGTGATCCTTACATATTGCTTTTGCTTATTGAGGCCTAAAATAAGCTGCTTAAACGGAATTGTAACTGCCTGTAAAAAAGGGATAAATACGGCTATTTTTAAAATCCCGGCTATACGAAACGCCTCGGCTTTGTCATGAGGATTGAAATAGCTGACTACATCGAATGCGAAAATATAAATAATCAACATACTTAAGGTGATAAAAATCAGATTCAACCCATTATATGTTTTCCAGAATTTCATGGCTTCGGCAATATTTTTATCCAATAAATAGCAAACTCTCGGATATACGTAATTGAAGAAAAGTAAAATATACGTCTTAAAAATTACAATAACCTGATCGATGATCCGGAATTGGCCCGCCAAGTTATTGCTTCCGAAAAATCCAATCAGCATAAGCGGTGCATACATTTGCAGGGAAACAAAAATCTGGGAAGTAAATAATGTAAAGTTTTGCTTGATCAGCAATCCGGCTTGATGTATCCTGAAATCTTTAAAAGAAAAACCATATTTCCTCAAAATATAGACAAAAACTCCAGTATGGGCCAAAGTGGTTCCAATTCCCCACCACAAGTTGATAAATATATAATCTTGCTTGCTGTTGATAAAAATAAAAATCCCGAAAACATAAATCAGTTTGGAAATTATCGTAAGAATGGTAATGCTTTTAAAATCTTCAAGTCCCTGAAGAAACCAGGTCGGGTTTATAAACTGTCCTATTAATATTGGTAATCCAAAAAAAAACATTTCCTGTTCTTTCTGAAAATAGGGAATAGTGGCAAACATTAAAGATGAAAAGGCAAGCACCAAGATCAGTAACATACATTTAGTGCCGAAAGTGGTTACAAAAACATGTTCAAGATTATGAGGCTTTTCTCTGTTTATCGCCACTTCTTTTACACCAACGATATCTGATCCGTAATCTATAAAAACCATTAGAAAAAACGAAATAGTCATTCCAATACTGATTTTTCCGAAATTTTCCTGCCCGCATACACCAATAATGTATGGGGTAACCAATAATGGAGTGACCAGATTGAAACATTGCCCAATGCCGTAAGTACTGAGTTTACGGAACTGTTCATGAAAAAAAATCTTTTTTAATAAAGGAATCACTTATTATATAGATTGTAAATTGAGAGATTATATATTTACTACGGCGTAAATTTTATTAAAAACAAAAAAGCTATAAAAAGATAATTTAACTTTTTATAGCTTTTTTATAATCAGTGCACTATTATGATTCTTGCTCTGAAGTCAATTTTTTTATTGCATCTAGAAGTTCTTGCCTTGGGTAATAAAATGGTGTTTGATGATTACCCTTTGGGATAATAAATTTTATTGAGCCTTTAGCCGGATCTATTTCTGTGGTAAACGCATCTTGTTCGATAAAATAAGTAAAAAAATCAGAGCCTTTGATTATAAACTCTCTGCCGTAATAAACAATCTTAACGCTAAAAAGTTCGATTAAATCCTGCTCTTTATTCAATCCAAAGTCCAAACGAATATCAGTCGGGACAAGTTCTTCTGATAAATCAAATTTTATTATTTCCTGAACATTTCCGCCTTTAACACCGCTCCATAGCGCTTTTTCGCCTATGAAGTTTATAGTATTGTCTTCTGTGTAATATAATGCAAAATCATCTTTTTTAGATGCAATTACATCTAATTCAACACTAAAATTTTCTTTTACCGCTGTGTTTGATTCGGTTTTCTTTTCATCTTTACATGATAAAAAGAAAGTAGTTAATAACATGCTAATTATTAAAACTTTATTTCTCATTTTTTTGGGTTTTTTTTGCAAATCTATATCAAATTGATACATTCTACAAATTTATTTATTTTTAATTTTAACAGCGTAAATCACGACATTTCTATCAGAACCATCTGCTTCCAAATCATTGTCGAAAATTAAAGAAACCTTTACCATTTTATTTTCATGAATATCAAACGGAATTTTTGTTTCTTTATTGGCTGGGTTTTCACTTAAATAAAAACTGGCTATTTCTTGTTGATTAATTTTAACCCTGAGATGTGCGTTTTCATTATTTATTTTCTTCAACGGCAAACTATTTGCCGAAATTATAAGTTCATAACTGCCTTTGCCAATATTAAAGGTTGCCGATTTAACTTCACTGTTTTCAAATATCATCAGGTTGCCGCTTCCATCAATCAGTAAAGGTTTAAAGTCATTGTTGTATAGGTTTATCTCAGAGGATTTGTTTTTAGAATCCATCGATATTATGGGTTCATAATATTTTGCCCATACGTCGAATTTTTCAATTGAATAAACCTCATTGAAGTTTTCCTCTAAAAACTGCTGGTTTTCTGGAGTTAAATTAATTGGCCTTTGGTTACCATCCATATACCAAAATGCTTCTGTTTTTACCGCATTGTTTTTAACTGCCGTTACATAATCCTCAAAAGTGATCTCTGTTACCGGTGCTGCTCCTTTTTCACTGTTTATATAATAGCTCATAAGCCAGCCCCAGGAAGAAAATACCGGAGCATTGGTTTTTTTATCCAAGATTCCTTGAGTAGCCGAACTGAATTGGGTTTTGGTAACTGTTTTGTAATAGTCCTTTTCGACGAAAATAAAATATAAGGAGTACGATGCAAACAGTAACGCGAATATATAATTCAGATATTTGTTCTTTAAATAACCTATTGCCAAAGAATTTATTAATATCAATACAGGTAAAATACCGATAAAATACCTTGTCAAAATTAAAGATGTCCCTGAATACGATTTTATTATTATTGCAGCTGAGCACAATAGCAGCCAAAGAAGCAGAAAAAACAAATTGAATCCTTTCTTACCAAACTGTTCACTTTTTTTCAGTAAATGATATATGCTTACTGCAACAAACGCAATGAGAAGAACGAGACTCAAATAAAAAAAGATCAGGGATTTACCGGTTAAATCAATAAAAGCCTGTTTGATATTACTAAATGTAGGAGCCGCAACCCAAAAAGATTCATACTGACTGGTTTTTTTTAGAATCAGGTAAGCCGGACTCAATACCACAACCGCTACAATTCCCATAACAGCGCAGCGTTTAAAAAATTCTATCTTCCCTTCTTTTGTTTCTGTGGTTAAAAGAAGAACTAAAATGGTGCAAAATATGACTGCAACATTCAACATTCCTATAGAATGCGCATTGGCTATAATTCCTGTGGAAATTCCTAAAATTATAGCATTTTTATAATTCCGGTTTTCATTAAAAACCAATAAATGAAATACCGATAATAATACAAAAAACACATAAACCGAATATACTCTTGCTTCCTGTGAATATTCAATATGTGTCAAATTCAGGGTAAGTAAAAATGCGGCGAGATATCCGGTGTTTTTATT
>CAZSDN010000006.1:32208-39645 GCA_964605595.1 uncultured Flavobacterium sp.
TTTATTTAAAAGTTTTTTGCCAATTTTATAAATATAAAGTACTGACAACACACCAAAGAAAGCGGAGACCAATCTTGCATTGGCGATAGACTGCCCTACAATTTCAAAAAAAAATCTTACTATTAGGAAGTAAAAATGGGAAATTCCTTCTCTAAATAGGATCACGTCAGAAAACTCTTTAAAACTCAGGTTCGGGTCAGACTCTTTTAATGTATGTATCTCATCCAGCCATGCTTCCTGAAATCCGATATTATAACATCTTAAGAAAATTGAAAAAATTATTATGGCTCCTAAAAGTATATCGATTTTTGTCGCTTTTTTGTAAAAGTATAATGTTTCATTTAATCTCATGAATAGCTGTTTTTTGTTTTAATCAATTCAAAATTATATCGGCCTGAACCCTATTACCAATCCTTGAAAAGCAAATTTATAGTGTTCAAAATTAATTCTTTTTAATTAAAAATATAATTACTTTTACCGAATATATATTTGATTGAATAAATGGATAATAAAAAAATTTCAATTATCGTCCCTGTTTACAATTCTGAAGCTTTTTTAAATATTTTAGTCGAGGCAATCGATGTTGAAAGAAAAACGAACAATTGGAATTTAGAATTGATTTTGATTGATGATGGCAGTAAAGATTTAAGCTTTGCAAAAATTAAAGAGCTTGCTATTGATTACACTTATATAAAAGGGATTAAGCTTTCCAGGAATTTTGGCCATCAAATTGCCGTAAAAACCGGGCTTACTTATTGTTCAGGAGATTATGTAGCCATTATTGATGATGACTTGCAGGATCCGCCCAATCTTCTTCCCCGTTTTTTTACTTATCTCGATTCAGGATATGATGTTGCTTATGGCGTTCGAAAAAAGAGAAAAGAATCGATTTTAAAAAAAATAAGCTATTCTGCTTTTTATAAAATATTAAAGCAAATAAGCCATACTGAAATCCAATTAGACAGCGGCGATTTTTGTGTCATGAAGAAAATTGTAGTGGATAACATGTTAACTCTTCAGGAAAAAAATCCATTTTTACGAGGCATAAGAGCCTGGCTCGGGTTTAAGCAAATTGGCGTCGAATATGAAAGACAGGCAAGAATTCAAGGAGAATCAGGTTATACTTTAAAGAAATTATTACGAATAGCAAAAGACGGTATTTTTTCGTTTTCAAATGTACCTATCCGATTGATTACAATTTTGGGCACTATCGGGCTGATATTTGCGTTTTTGTATTCTATGTATATCTTATACCAAGCTATTTTTCATATGATTCCTGTTAGAGGCTATGCTTCTTTAACCATCATTATCTCCTTATTCAGTTCATTGATACTTATATGTTTAGGCATAATCGGAGAATATATTGTACGGATATATGATGAAGTTAGGGACAGGCCATTTTCTGTTATTGAAGAAACGATAAATTGAATGTAATGAATGTAGGAATTATTGGCTGTAATGGATTTATCGGAAAGCATTTAAGCATAAATTTATTTCAAAAAAAAACTATTTCCCTAAAATTATTTGGCAGGTCTGATACCAATCATTCCACTGTTGATGCGCCTTATTTTAAATTTGATATTAGTGATAAGGATAAAACCAGCAGGGATATTAGCGGTCTTGATGTTATTTATTATCTGGCTTCCGATTCCATTCCTGTTACAAGCTGGGAAAATCCAAAAGTTGAAATAGAAAAAAATCTTTTGCCTTTTTTGGATTTTTTAGATTGTTTAGTTAATTCTACCGTTAAGAAAATAGTTTTTATATCAAGTGCCGGAACCATCTATGGATCTTCGAGCGAAAAACTAAACGAAGACGCTAACAAATTTCCGTTTTCTCCTTATGGTATCAATAAACTCACAATGGAGTATTATTTGAACTATCAGCAGCAGAAAAATAAATTACAATACGATATTTTCAGGGTTTCAAATATTTATGGAGAAGGCCAACAAACACATAAGGGATTAGGCATTATAAATACTTTCTTAGAAAATATAATCCAAAAAAGAGATATAAAAGTATATGGAAATGGCGAAACAATCCGGAATTACATCTATATTCAAGATGTCATAAACTTTATCATGACTTCCGTCCAAACAGATTTATCGGTTTCCAATATCTATAATCTTTGCTCGAATGATAATTTGAGCATCAATGAATTATTGAGAATTATTAAATCGACCGTTACCGAAGCACATGAAATAATTTATGTTGAACAGCGCAATAGTGATAATCCTTTTATTTCGCTTGATAACTCAAAGATTAAACTCCATTTTCCTTCTATTCATTTTACACCCATAAGCGAAGGAATCCAATCATGTTATAACCATATTAAAAAATCAACGAATATCGAAAGGCTATGAAAAAAGACTATGAAAAAAAATACCATGATGTTGAACAAAATCATTGGTGGTTCAAATCCCGCAGGAAATACCTTCTCGATTTATTGACAAAAACACCAAGAGATAGCAAAATATTAGATATCGGTTGTTCTTCGGGAATATTTTTAAAGGATTTGGAAGCGTTAGGATTCAAAATGGAGAATCTTTATGGAATCGATATCAGTGAAGAAGCAATCAAAAATTGCAAAAACAACGGCATTGAAAATTCGTTTGTGATGGATGCACAGAATATTACGCTGAATGAAACTTTTGATATCATTATCGCCTCAGACTGCCTGGAACATCTTCAAGATGCGGAAAAAGCGTTAAAAAACTGGAACTCTTTACTAAATGTTAGCGGAAAGATGTATGTATTTGTTCCGGCTTTTATGTCGCTTTGGAGCTATCATGACGAAGTAAATATGCACTACAAACGATACACTAAAAATGAATTGAAAGATAAGATACTTGCAGAAGGATTGGCTGTAGAAAAATTAAGCTATTGGAATTTCTTTCTCTTCCTGCCCGTTTACAGTTTTAGAAGAATTAGTACTTTCTTGAATAAAGACAAGAAAGGAGAAACCGATATTTCTATAAAGAACAATTTTACGAATAAAGCTTTACTGGCATTATTGGTTTTTGAAAACAAACTATTAAAATTATTCAATTTCCCTTTTGGCGTAAGTGCTTTCTGTATTGCTAAAAAGATCAGGCAATCTGAGAATTAATCGATTCTCAGCGTCCAATCTTTTATATCAATTCCAAAAACCTTTTTGATCCGGCTTTTATCCAAAACACTGTATGCAGGCCTTTTTGCAGGTGTTGGATACGCTGATGTTGGAATGGGGTGCAAATCCATTGTTATCTTATGGATTTCAAATATATTTTTGGCAAAATCAAACCACGAACATTGGCCTTCATTACTGAAATTATAAATTCCGAACAATTCCGGATTTTTATTTTTGTGGCTGAAAATAATTATTTTAATAATTGCCTGGGCCAAATCGACCGCATTGGTTGGTGTCCCTATTTGATCATTTACCACCGAAAGTGAATCTTTTTCATTCCCTAACCGAATCATGGTTTTCATGAAATTACTACCAAATTGTGAGTAAACCCAGGAAGTCCGAATAATGAAATATTTATTCCAGATTTGCTGAATTGCTTTTTCACCATCTAATTTAGTTTGCCCGTAAATGCTGGTCGGATTCGGAATATCTTCTTCTGAATATGGTGTTTGCTTTTTTCCGTCAAAAACAAAATCGGTCGAAATATGGATTAAAACCATATTCATTTTTTTACAGATTTCCGCTAAGTTTTTTGCACCGATGTGATTTACCAGATTTGCTTTTTCAGGTTCATTTTCAGCTTTATCAACCGCTGTGTAAGCCGCGGCGTTGATACAAAAATCAGGTGAATGCTTCAGGAAATTTTTTTCGATACTGGCTTTGTCAGTTATATCAAGTTCTGCCGAAGTACAAAAAACAAATTTTATTTCACGATAATTTTCTGAAACAAATTGCAAGGATTGCCCTAATTGTCCGTTAGCTCCTGTAACAATAACTACCATGCTTTTTTTGCATTTTGTAATTGTGGCAAAAACTGGTCTTTCTCAGAAATAATCAATTCTGATTCTGGAAATTTCCAGTCGATTTCAAGCTTTGGATCATTATAAATAATTCCGCCTTCCGATTCTTTATTATAAAAGTTATCGCATTTGTAAAAAAAAGTCGCCGTTTCACTGATTACTAAAAATCCGTGTGCGAATCCTCTCGGAATGAAAAGCTGTTTGTGGTTTTCTCCTGAAAGCAACACTGAAACATGCTGACCGAAAGTTGAAGAATCCGGCCGGATATCAACCGCTACATCCAAAACTTCGCCTTGTAAAACCCGTACAAGTTTTGCCTGCGCGTGATTTCCTGTCTGATAATGAAGCCCGCGTAAAACACCTTTCGATGAAAACGATTGGTTATCCTGTACAAAATGTACGTCAATATTGGTTCCGTTGCGGAATTTTTCTTCATTAAAACTTTCCATAAAATAGCCGCGCTCATCATGAATGAGTTTTGGTTCAATTATAAAACATTCTCTGAGCTTGGTTGGGATAAAATTCATCTGCTTAAATTATGTCTAACAAATGCTTTCCGTAACCGCTTTTTAATAACGGTTGCGCAATTTCATACAGCTGCTCTTCATTTATGAATCCCATTTTATAGGCGGCTTCTTCAATAGAACCGATTTTCAAACCCTGGCGTTCTTCAATAACCTGCACGAATTGCGAAGCCTGCATAAGTGAGTTAAAAGTTCCTGTATCGAACCATGCGGTTCCACGATCTAAAATGCTGACTTTTAGTTTTCCTCTGTTGAGATATTCTTTGTTTACGTCGGTAATTTCGATTTCACCGCGATGGCTTGGTTTGATATTTTGTGCGATTTCAACGACGTTATTGTCATAAAAATAAATTCCCGGAACGGCATAATTTGATTTCGGTTGCAAAGGTTTTTCTTCTATTGAAAGTACTTTTCCGTCTTTATCGAAATCTACAACGCCATAACGTTCGGGATCATGCACGTGATATGCATAAATAATTCCGCCGTCAGGATCATTATTGGCCTGAAGCAAATCTGACAGACCTGTTCCGTAAAAAATATTGTCTCCCAGGATCAATGCGGCTTTATCGTTTCCGATGAAATCTTTGCCGATGATAAAAGCTTCCGCAAGCCCGTTTGGATGTTCCTGAACCGCATATTCAAAACGGCAACCCAAACGTGAGCCGTCGCCAAGCAATTGCCTGAAAAGCGGTAAATCATGAGGTGTTGATATTATTAAGATTTCCCGGATTCCGGCCCACATTAGTGTTGAAAGCGGGTAATAAATCATCGGTTTGTCATAAATCGGCATCAGTTGTTTGCTCACCGCCAATGTTAACGGATGAAGCCTGGTTCCTGAACCGCCGGCCAAAATTATTCCTTTCATTCTGCTACTGCTGTATTTTTTCCTTAAGAGATTGATGCTTGTAAAAATTCCTGAAAATATTGAATCCTATAAACAGGATTATGAAAAGAAACGGAAGCAAGAATTTCATGTTGCCATTAACGATTTCTGTACTTTCAATATTTATGGTTGTACTGTTATCTTTTACAATCTTATCAAGAGAAACAAGCGCTATGCGATGATCTCCCTGTTCGTTGATTAATTGTTCTTTGGTTTTGATAACATCGTTAAGCTGTGTATTTTCGTTGTAATAAACCAGTTTATCATTTTTAGCACTGCCATTGGTGACAGTTTTAGAAAACTCATTCAGGAAACCATCAATTTGTTTTATAATGCTGTCATTTGCATTTATTTTAATCTGGATATTTTGCTGGTATTCTTTCTGGATTTTTCTGTAAAAATCACTGTCATTGAGGTAATTCATAATTGGATTTACCGTTTGTTCATTTGTTGTCAGTTTTGACATCTTGAAATGAATTATATGCGAAGGATAATTCTTACTTGTCGTATATTGCTTAACTATTTTCTGAATATCTCCATCTTCAGCCATTAATTTCAGGATTTCAAAATTCTTATCACTATGGTTAATGAATGTATATACATCAACTACTGGCTCTATTTCTATAAGTGATATTTTTTTAGGCTCGGCAATTCCTATCGATTTTAGGAATACTGTATCTTTTTCCTTGATTTTTGAATTAAGAAGTGATATTTTCAAATACAAATAATCAACACTGCTAAAATTTGGAGAAACGATAATATTGTTATGATAAACTTTATTGGTACGATCCAGGTAAAATCCAAGACCGAAACCTAGTATCACCAAAATCGATATAATGATGACATTCTTTACAAAAAATCGAATGCCTCTAAAAATCATAGCGCTAAAATCCTGAAATAAATTACCAGCCCTTTTCGATAAAGCCGATAAATCAATCTCCTGGTTATCAGAAGCATTATTCGTATTTGTACTCATTATAATTTATTTTATGTTAAAAATTTGTTCTAATATTTTAATTGTAATCAGATACGTTGGCTTTACTCCGGTTGTTCCCAATCCGCCGGAAGCCAGCGTGCTTCCGGTTTCCAAAGGATTATCCGAAGCATAATACGCATAACGCACTTTTACATCCGGATTAATGCTTTTCCTGATTTTTGAAGCCGATTGTATCGCTTTCTGATAATAAGCACCTTCCATTTCCAAACCAATCACGCCCCAGGTCGATTCATGGAAAAATTTCAGTAAATCGCGGTTTTGAAGCGAAGTTCCCAAAACGGTTACCATTGGCCCGGCAAAAACCGGAATATCGTTTCCTTCAAGCATTTCGGCAGTCAATTCATTTTCAAACGGATAATTATCACCAGTACCTTCGTTGATGTGCGCCGACGGAATCATGATATCGCCTTTATCGCCTTCGAGGATTCCGGCTTTGCCCATGATCGAAACCGATTCGACGTTGAGCAAAATTTTCTTGTCACTCGCCACTTTATAAGGCTTTAGTAATTCATCGATCGTTTCATATGCCTGTTCTCCAAACGCATAATCCATCACGATTATTACAGGCATATTGTTTTTATCAAGCTTTGATGTTGGGAAAGCCGATTTTTTCCAGTCGATTTTTTCCGTGTCAAAAATCTGGACGTCGATGTTTGTTCCTGAAGTATCCGGAAGCGAAATCATTCCGTGCTGTTTCGCAAAAGCTTCAACTTTATCGCGAACGTCGTGCGCTCCAGACTTGCTCAATTCTTCATAAATAAAGAAATCTGATTTGTCTTTGAATTTTGTTTTCAAAACATGCGTAGCGAAAATCGAATTCATCACCGAATGCATGTTAGCGCTGATAATGTGGATCGGACGGTTGATCAGGTTATTTTCGTTTAAAACCTGTTTGATATTTGTCGCCCAGATTTCTCCGTGAATGTGATGCCCCAGCCTTTCGCGCAAAATAGGACTGAAAGTTATCGTGCGTTTATTATTTTGCAGAACTTCTTCCAAAGCCAATTTTCCAAGCCAGTAAATTACATGGAGAAAACGATCCGGACGTTCAATATTCGCAAAAG
>CAZSDN010000006.1:39655-45795 GCA_964605595.1 uncultured Flavobacterium sp.
TTCCTAAAATATTTGCCGCGTGCGAAATGGCTTTTTCCTTTTCGATCTGCGTAAGTTTTTTTGGTTGTAAAACCGCCATTTCAAGCTTTAGCCAATCGCGCGAAACTTCACCTGATTCATCAAGCAAAATGCGGTTTTTAATTTTGTGGGATTCGATGAAAATGAAGGTAAGGTGTGTGAGGATATCATAAATATCCGAACGCCCGCGCGTGATAACCACGTTCATTTGCTCGTCATCGATACGGTAGCAGTTTCGCCTTCTTTTTGGCGGAACAATCGCCTTGAAGTGCGAATTTGAATAACCTTCATCCGAAATCAAATTGATGAAACGGCATTCTTCAATTCCTATCGGAAGCCTTTCGATAACGTATAAAAGTCCGCTTAACTCTACTTTTTCTTCGGCAATACTGCCATAAATTTCAGGGCGGAGCGACAATAATGCTTCGCGTAAAGTTTCTCCTGAAACTCCCATCGGCTTGTAGAAACCGCGGTTAAATAAATGCCTGATGGTAATGTACAATCGTTCAATAGCTGCTGACGATTCTTGCGCTCTTGAGCGCGAAATGTTCTTAATTTCGTTCATTAATTTTTATTTTCTAACCCGCAAATGTACGGTTTTTATTTTTAGTTTGTTAAAGTTCGGTTTATGGCCGGTTCTGTAATTGGAATGTAAGCTTTTCCTTCTTTTTTATTCTTTGCGCATTTACGACATTTCCAGCTGTTTCGGCATCTATTTCCGTTTGGAAAAAGGCGGTAATGCGAATACGAAAAAAATACAATTGCTTCATGATTATTTTGATAACTTGTCGGCTATTTTCCTGTCGTTGCTTAATCTCGGAAGCTTATTTTGCCCGCCCAATTTCCCGATCGATTTCATATAATCCTGGAAGCCATTGGCCGGAACTTTTGAAATTACGAGCGTTCGTAAAACATTTCCAACGATCAAATCGTCATAATACGTATTTTGTTTTCGCATGGCATTGTCAATTTTTAAGGCAAATTCTTCCAGGCTTCGAGGTTCGGTTTCAAATTCAATAAACCATTCGTGATAAGGCAATCCTTCTTTTGGGGTAATTTGCGGCGCAACGGTAAATTCAGTGATACAAATATCAGTATCTTCCACGGCTTCCTTTAGCGCGGTTTCAACTTCTTTTCCGATGACGTGTTCGCCAAATGCTGAAATGTAATGCTTGATTCTTCCCGAAACAATCACACGGTACGGTTCCAAAGAAGTAAACTGGACCGTGTCGCCAATATTATAGGCCCAAAGCCCGGCATTTGTAGAAATGATCAGCACGTAATTTACGTTAAGCTCAACTTCACCGATTGTATGACGCTTTGGGTTTTGTGTAAAAAACTCATCGGCTTTTATGAATTCATAGAAGATTCCCGAGTTTAACAACAGTAACATTCCTTTTTCTTTTTGTGAATCCTGATAGGCAAAAAATCCTTCCGAAGCCGGAAACAGTTCAATGCTGTCAACTTTTCTTCCGATAAGGCTTTCAAACTTTGCGCGATATGGCTCATAATTTACGCCGCCATAAATAAAGAGGTTGAAATTCTTAAAGATTTCGCCAACAGGCTTTCCTCCTTTTTGCTTCAGCTTTTCGAAATACATCTGAACCCAGCTCGGAATTCCAGAAATTACCGTCATATTTTCGTTAAACGTTTCTTTAACAATCGCGTCAACTTTGGTTTCCCAATCATCAATGCAATTGGTTTCCCAGCTTGGCATGCGGTTTTTTTGTAAATATTTCGGGACAAAATGCGCTACGATTCCGGATAATCTTCCTAGTTTGATACCGTTTTTTTCTTCGAGTTCGGGGCTTCCCTGAAGGAAAATCATTTTCCCTGAAACAAAACCGGAATTTCCTGTTTCATGGATGTAATGCAGAATTGCGTCACGCGCCGCCTGGATGTGAAATGGCATTGATTCTTTTGTAAGCGGAATGTATTTTGCCCCGGAAGTCGTTCCTGAGGTTTTTGCAAAATACAGCGGCTTTCCTTTCCACAGAATATTTTCTGCGCCTTTTACGGCTTTTTCAACATATGGTTTTAATTCCTCGTAATCTCTTACGGGAACTTGTTTTGCAAAATCTTCAAAGGATTTTATTGTGCTGAAACCATGATCCGTTCCAAATTGCGTGCCTTTGGCCTGGCGTATTAAATCCCGAAAAACCTTTTGTTGTGTTTCCACAGGATTAACGGCCCATTTTTGGGTTTTCTCGTAGATTTTTTTTGCGAAAATTCTGGCCGCTATGCTTTTTATTGACATGGTTATTCGAATTCTATAAATTGTGCCGGATCGATCGGATAGCCGTCTTTCCAAAGTTCAAAATGCAAGTGTACGCCGGTTGACTGTTCGCCCGTTGATCCTGCGATTGCAATAACTTCACCGGTTCGCACCACATCGCCCTGATATCTTGTAATGGATTCGCAATGCTTGTAAACCGAAATGATCCCGTCGCGATGGCGTATAATTACTACATTTCCGTTAGAAGGCGTCCAGTCGGCAAAAATTACCGTTCCGTTTGCAACTGATTTTATCGGAGTGTTTTTAGCCAAAGCAACATCAACGGCATAATGTTTATCCCGAACGCTGTATTTTTCGGTTATCGTTCCTTTTACAGGGGCAAAAAGCACAATTCCTTTTCCTGATTTCGCCTGTTCAAAAAGATTGTATTTATCTTCCTGTTCAACCTGTTTTCGTAATTTAAGATCGGCTTTTGAAGGCGTGAGATTTACATCATCAGTATCAACAGATTCTCCGGCAGTAATCGAGTCTTTACTAAGTGCGGCTACATCTAAATCACCGGTGAGGATTTTTTTAATGGATTGTAAATACGCTTCATTCTGTTTTAAAGCTATGGTAAGCGAATCTGATTTCAGTGCCAGTTCTGTTGCGTCTTTTTTGAGTTTAGTTGAGGCATATCCGGGAATGTATTCCCGCAAAGGCGTAAAAGCAATGATATACGTCGTGACGAAAATAATCAGTACCGCGCCGATAGTAGCCACAACAAACACGTTCATCAGTGTTAGTTTCAGCGAAAAAATTTCCTCAAAAGTGTCCTCGTTCAGTATCACTAAACGGTTCTTTGTGAAAAGTTTCTTTTTTATTACTTGCCTTTTGAGCCTCTTTTTGGACATTCCAATTGTTTATACGACAAATATAATAATTAAAACTATTGTCAAAATCCTGTTCTGAATAAGAAATGTGTAAACTCGATAGGATTTAATTTAACTTTTGTTTGTAATTAACTTGGGCATTTTTTGTACTTTTGTTCCCTATATTAATTTCACGTATATGAACGCATTAATGATATTTTTGGGAGAATTCGGAATGACCGAGATGATTTTCGTAGCGGTTATCATTTTGTTATTGTTTGGCGGAAGAAAAATCCCGGAACTCATGAAAGGGCTTGGAAGCGGTATCAAAGAATTTAAAAATGCCGCTAAAGACGATAAAAACCCGCCATCTGCAGATCCGATAAGGCCATCTGATCCTGCCGTGCCAAGACCAACTGAAGATACAGACGAAAACAAAAAATAAATCCTTACATATTTTAATACACTTTTAGATTATGACAGCACAATATATATTTTTAGGCGAAGTAAGCCCGACAAAAGTAATCCTGATCATTGCAATTATTCTTTTGCTTTTCGGAGGCAAGAAAATTCCGGAACTTATGAAAGGCCTGGGAAGCGGGATTAAAGAATTTAAGAATGCCGCCAAAGATGATGACCAGCCGGCTTCCACTAAAGAAGAACAAAAATTATAAAGATGCCCCCGAAAGGGGCATTTTTTTGTTATTTGCTTTTTTTATTCAAATCCTAAATCACCATTGTTAACTGGATCCGTTTTCTTTCCTCATCTACTTCAGTGACTTTTACCTGGACATGCTGGTGTAATTTCACGACTTCATTCACATCCGAGACAAAGCCTGCCTTTAGCTGCGAAATATGTACGAGGCCGCTTTCTTTGATGCCAATATCTACAAAACATCCGAAATTGGTAATATTGTTTACAATTCCGGGCAAAACCATTCCGGATTTAACATCAGTAATTGTTTTTACATTAGAATCGAATTCGAAAACCTTGGCTGATTTCCTGGGATCCAAACCGGGTTTTTCAAGTTCTTTGATGATGTCTTTCAGCGTAAGCAAACCTATTTCTGGCGTTATGTAATTCTCGGCTTTTATAAGTGCGGTCTTCTCTTTATTTGCGATTAAATCATTTACGGATACTTTCAGGTCTTTCGCCATTTTCTCAACAATTGAATACGCTTCAGGATGTACTGCCGAATTGTCCAGCGGATTTTTCGCATTCGAAATACGGATAAAAGCCGCGCCCTGTTGAAAGGCTTTATCTCCTAAACGCGGTACTTTCTTCAGCTGTTTCCGGTCTTCGAAAGGCCCATTTTCAGAACGATAATTAACGATGTTCTCGGCGAGCTTCTCCCCGATTCCGCTCACATAACTCAGTAAATGCTTACTTGCCGTATTGATGTTGATTCCAACCGAATTCACACAGCGAACAACAACGGTATCGAGTTCTTCCTTGAGTTTTGTTTGGTCTACATCATGTTGGTAT
The DNA here is from genome assembly GCA_964605595.1 of uncultured Flavobacterium sp. GTDB lineage: Bacteria > Bacteroidota > Bacteroidia > Flavobacteriales > Flavobacteriaceae > Flavobacterium. The sequence goes on from CAZSDN010000006.1 coordinate 44,247, forward strand.
TGCCCTACGCCGATTGCTTTCGGATCGATTTTTACCAATTCTGCCAATGGATCTGAAAGCCTTCTTCCGATAGAAACCGAACCTCGAACGGTCACATCGAAATTTGGGAATTCCTCACGGGCGGTCTTTGAAGCAGAATATACCGAAGCACCGGCTTCGCTAACTATAAAAACCTGTACCAGTTTATCAAAAGCGATTTTCTTGATGAAGAATTCGGTCTCGCGCGAAGCCGTTCCGTTTCCGATTGAAATCGCGTCAATTTTATAAGCATTTACCATCGATTTTACTTTCTTCATTGCGATTGCCGACTCGTTTTGCGGCGCATGCGGATAAATGGTTTCGTTATATAGCAAATCGCCTTTTTCATCGAGGCAAACCAATTTGCAACCGCTTCTGAAACCAGGATCAATTGCCAAAATGCGCTTTTCTCCTAAAGGTGGCGCAAGCAACAACTGACTCAAATTATTCGCAAAAACCTGGATGGAATTCGCATCGGCTTTGGCTTTGGCTTCCTGCAGCGATTCGTTTGAAATTGCCGGTGCCAACAATCGCTTAAAACTGTCTTCAATTGCCATTTGCAAATGCGGCGTGGTATCGTTATTTTTTTTTATGATGATTTCTTCGATCAGATCCAAAGCTTCATCGCCGGAGTTTTCGGCATCGACCTCGATTTTCATTTTCACGAAACCTTCATTTTCAGCACGTAACATGGCTAATAACCTGTGCGGCGGTGTTTTTCCTAAAGTTTCCGACCAATCGAAATATTGCGAGAACTTTTTTGCGGCTTCGTCATCCTTTTTAGTTTTTACCACTTTTGTGGAAATAGCCGCCTTGCGCTGATACAACCTTCGAAGCTGCTTGCGGACGTAAATGTTTTCGTTTACCCATTCGGCAATAATATCACGCGCGCCTTGCAACGCTTCGTCTTCGTTTTTTACATTTGAATTGAGATAGCGTGTCGAGATAAAATCGATATCGTCGTTATTTTGCGCCATGATAATTTTAGCGAGTGGTTCTAGTCCGTTTTCGCGCGCTACATCGGCTCTGGTTTTTTTCTTTTTTTTGTATGGAAGATAAAAATCCTCAATCTCATTAAGGTCGAAACTTTCGCGGATTTTCTTTTCAAGTTCCGGTGTTAGCGCTTTTTGCTCTTCAATCGATTTGAGAACGGCTTCTTTTCTTTTTATAATCGCATCAAAAGTAGTATTGAGTTTTGCGATTTGTTCGATAATTACCTCATCAAGATTTCCGGTAACGTCTTTACGATAGCGCGAAATAAAAGGAATCGTACAATCTTCGGATAAAAGTTTTAAAGTGTTCTCTATATTTTTAGGCGTGGTGTTTACCTGGTTTTGAATGTATTGAATAGCGTTCATTAACGATTTTAAATTAAAAATGTTGAATTTTGAATGAGCTGACTGCAAAGCAATCATTTAAAATTCAAAATTCAACATTTAAAATAAATAAATCGCGATTTATTTACAGGCGATTTTATTCACGCGGTTTTCATGCCGGCCGCCTTCAAAATCGGTTGTAAGAAAAGTTTCCA
>CAZSDN010000006.1:45805-50650 GCA_964605595.1 uncultured Flavobacterium sp.
ATTTCTACCGCTTGGTGAATTGATGTGAATCGCGCCGGAATACTGATTATGTTTGCATTGTTGTGTTGGCGCGCAAGCGCCGAAATTTCTTTGTTCCAGCATAATGCGGCACGAACTTTTTGGTGTTTGTTTACGGTCATGTTGATTCCGTTTCCGGAACCGCAAATTACAATACCGAAGTCGGATTTTCCTTCAGAGACATCTTTTGCAACCGGATGGCCGAAATCCGGATAATCAACGCTATCAGAATTATCAGTTCCGTAGTTATTGACTTCGTATCCTTTTGCTTTAAGCATCTGTACGATTGCAAGTTTATATTCTGGCCCGGCATGGTCGTTTCCGATAGAGATTTTCATGTTATTTTACTTGTAGTTAATAGCACAAATTTACGGAATGTATACGCATCAGTAATCCTAAAATCCAATAAATTTAAGTTACTGAAAATCAGCATCCGACTGAAACTAATGATTTATAAATCCTTATAAGTAATTGAATTTGATTGAAACATTTACAATTCAAATGTTAAAATAAAATACATGTTAATAGTAAATTATAATTATCTGATAAACAGGCAACTTTAAATAAACATCAAATGTTTATAACTTTAGATAGAAAATCAGAAGTTTTTTCGCTTCGAATCAAAAAAATAACTAATCAAAAATCGCAATGAAAAATGCAAATTAAGTTTCGGTAATTTTTAGAAAAGTTATCAATAATAATTTCACTTTTGTTAACATAAATTAACAAGTAAAGTTTTCTACAATTTATATTGTTTTTGATTTTTGAACAACTGTTGACAACAATTTAGTTTTGGTTCAAAATGAAGCTTTTATTATTTAAAACAGATGTTGATAAATTCGGATAATTAATTAAAAGTTGGTTTAATACATACTTTTCAAAAACTTATGCCAACAATTAACACGCTATAATAACCACCATAATTTTAAATTTCATTTCCCTTTTATTTTTGTTGTTTTTAGAAGTTGTTGAAAACTGTAACATTTAAAAATTCAAAAAGTCTATAATTCGGTTTTGGATGAAAAGTTATAATTTATTTAAATCTGGAAAGTGTTAAAGAAAAACCGACGGTAATTTTGTAATTTTCAAAACTATTAGAACGAACTCATGAGTAAAAAACCGAAAAAGTTTGGAAGTAAACCAAAGGATTTCTCCGGAAAGATTTTGAAAATACTTGCGCAACATGCAAATAAAGGATTTAATTACAAGCAAATTGCAGCAATCCTTGATGTTGACGATACCAAAAGCCGCAATGAAATTATACGAGATTTAAAATTACTTGCTTCCCAGAAAAAAATTATAGAATCTGAACCTGGGAAATATCTTGTAAAAGCGATCAGCCAGGATTATTACGAAGGAACGATCGATATGACTTCCAGAAAAACGGCTTATTTCATTTGTCCAGAATTTGAAGAAGACGTTTTTATTCCTACAAATAACCTGAATCACGCGCTCGATAAGGACAAAGTAAAAGTTTACGTTTACAACAGAAGAAAAGGCCGGCGTGCTGAAGGTGAAGTTATTGAAGTTGTTGAAAGGCATAAAACCGAGTTTGTTGGTGTAATCGACATCCAGAAAAATTTTGCGTTTGTTGCTACGGCAAATGCAAAAATGTACACCGATATTTTTATTCCGAAAGATAAAATTGGCGATGCCGAAAACGGCGATGTCGTGGTTGCAAAAATTGAAGACTGGCCTAAAAAGGCCGATAGCCCTTTTGGTTCGGTAATCCAGGTTCTTGGAAAACCGGGTGAACACGATACTGAAATCCATGCAATTTTGGCAGAATATGGTTTGCCGTATGAATTTCCGGTAGAAGTTGAACAATATGCGCAAGATATCGATACTTCAATTCAGGAAAGTGAAATCAAGAATCGACGTGATATGCGCGATACGCTAACGTTTACAATCGATCCTAAGGATGCAAAAGATTTTGATGACGCGCTTTCATTCAAGAAACTCGAAAACGGTAATTTTGAAATTGGGATCCATATTGCCGATGTTTCGTATTATCTTCAGGAAGGAACTATTCTGGATGAAGAAGCTTACAGTCGGGCGACTTCTGTTTATTTAGTTGATCGTGTTGTTCCGATGCTTCCTGAAGTGTTGTCTAATTTTGCATGTTCACTTCGTCCGAATGAAGAAAAATATACATTTTCTGCCATTTTTGAAATCAGTCCGCAAGCCAAAGTAATCAATCAATGGTTTGGAAGAACTGTAATTTATTCAGATCAGCGATTTGCTTACGAAGAAGCGCAGCACATCATTGAAACCAAAGAAAATACAATTCCTGAAGAGGTTTCTATCACCGGAAGTTCTTATGTTGTAAGAGATGAAATAGTTGAAGCAACGTTGAAACTCGACGAACTTGCAAAAATTTTACGAAGAAACAGAATGGCAAACGGAGCAATTTCGTTTGATAAAGTCGAAGTGAAATTTAATTTGAACGAAAATGCCGAACCAACCGGAGTGTATTTCAAAGTTTCAAAAGATGCAAATCATTTAATTGAAGAATTCATGCTTCTGGCAAACAGGAAAGTAGCAGAATTTATAGGAAAACAGAAGAAGACTTTTGTTTACAGAATACACGATGAACCGGATGAAAATAAATTGATCAATCTTCAAACCGTAATTTCAAAATTCGGTTATAGCATTAATTTCAAATCAAAAGGCGATATTTCGAAATCATTAAATAACCTGCTTACAGATGTTCAGGGAAAAAAAGAACAGAATCTTGTGGATACACTTGCAATCCGGACAATGAGCAAAGCCAAATATTCTACCGAAAACATTGGCCATTATGGATTAGCTTTTGATTATTACTCGCATTTCACTTCGCCAATCCGCCGTTATCCTGATGTAATGGTGCACCGATTACTACAATTTTATCTCGATGGTGGAAAATCTGTAAGCGAAGAAATTTATGAAGAAAAGTGTGCACATTCATCAAACATGGAAAATCTTGCAACAAATGCCGAGCGCGATAGTATTAAATATATGCAGGTGAAATACATGCAAGACCATAAAGATGAAGAATTTTTAGGCGTAATTTCGGGAGTTACAGAATGGGGAATTTATGTAGAAATCGTTTCCAATAAATGCGAAGGAATGTGCCGAATCCGTGAAATTAAAGATGATTATTACACGTTTGACGAAAAGCAATATGCATTGGTTGGCGAGATTTCGAAGAATTTATTACAGCTTGGAGATGAAGTTATCGTAAAAGTTAAAAATGCTGATTTGGTTAAAAAACAACTTGATTTCCATTTTATCAGAAAAAACGAATCCAATTAAAAAAACAAATACAATCAATCATGAAAAAATTAGTTTTAGCAATCCTTTTGGTAAGCCAGGTTTCAATGGGACAAATCACTAAAAATCTTGGCGATTTTAATGCGGTTAAAGTTTTTGATCAGATTAATGTCGAATTGATCCAATCATCCGAAAATAAAATTGAAATTTCCGGAAAACGCAGTAATGACGTGGAAGTTGTCAATAAAAACGGCGACGTAAAAATCCGTATGAAATTTGAAAAACTTTTAAAAGGCGAAGATGTAACCGTGAAATTGTATTTTTCCGAATTAAAAAGCATCGATGCCAGTGAAGGCTCATACATTATTTGTGATGAAATTTTTAAGCAAACATCACTTGATATAACCGCTAAAGAAGGTGCTGAGATCCGTTTGAAACTTGATCTTCAAAAAGTTAATGTCCGTGCGGTTACAGGTGGAATTATCAAAATTTCCGGAAGTGCGACCAATCAGGATGCTTCCTTAGGAACAGGTGGAATTTTGAAAGCTGAAAATCTTGAAACTGCGCAAACTTCTGTAACAATTACAACCGGAGGAGAAGCTGATGTTCGCGCGTCAGACCTTGTGGATGCTAAGGTTAGGGCTGGAGGAGATATTACAATTTTTGGTTCTCCGAAGCAAGTTAACAAGAAAACGACTCTTGGCGGATCGATTACTGAATCGAAACGATAAGTTACCGAATTATAAATTTTCAGTTATATTTGTGCTTGATGTAGCAACTTTTACATCAGCACAAATTTAAATCTACTGGATGATATCAGACATTTTATTAGCCATTCCGTTGGGTATTTTATTATGCTTTATGATTGGCCCTGTTTTTTTTGTACTTCTGGAAACCGCTGCAGTTAAAGGTTTCAGAGCTGCATTGGTTTTTGATTTAGGTGTTGTGTTTGCCGATATTGTTTTTATAGCGATTGCTTATTTCAGCAGTTATCGTCTGATAAATAATTTGAAAGATGAACCCGCGCTTTTTATTTTCGGAGGTTTGATAATGGTAACTTACGGCGTGATTTCTTTCCTGAAATTAAAACGTGTACAAAAAACAATTGATGACACCGTTGAAGTCGAGCTAATAAAAAAGAATTACACAAGCCTGTTTTTTAAGGGATTTTTGCTGAATTTCATCAATGTTGGCGTTTTGGGTTTCTGGTTATTGATTATTCTGACTTTCGGACCAACATTGCAATTAAAAACCTCAAGGCTGATTTTGTTTTTTTCAGCGGTAATAGGAACTTATCTTTTTGTAGATATCATAAAAATGCTTTTAGCTAAAAAGCTGAAGAATAAAATGACGGCTTCCAATATCCTTAAAATCAAAAAGGTAACGAGTATATTATTAGTGATTTTCGGATTTTCAATTATGCTTCAGGGCTGGTTTCCAGGAGATCAGAAACTCGTTAAAAAAGCGGTTGAAATCATCGAGCCAAAATCTATAAGGGATTCTTTAAAATAAAGTATTGCCCTAAAATGACGTGTTGTTCAAAAATTTAGAAAAAAGGCGGTTTTTCCATAAAAT
>CAZSDN010000007.1:0-10898 GCA_964605595.1 uncultured Flavobacterium sp.
CGAAAAAGAATTGCGCGGGCCGTTTCATCAGTTTGCTTCGGGAGATACGATTGAATGGTTTGAAAAACATGGCGTTGAACTCAAAATCGAAGAAGACGGAAGAATGTTTCCGATATCTGATTCATCACAAACCATTATTGATTGTTTTTTAAAAGCGGCACAAAAACTCGGAATTCCGGTTTTAACAGGACAAAGTGTCCAATCAATATTTAAAGCTGATAAATTTTGGAAAACAGAAACTCCAAATTCACAATTCACTTCCGAAAAGCTGGTTCTTGCAACAGGCAGCAATCCGAAGGTGTGGGAAATGATTCAGGATTTCGGACATACAATTGTTTCTCCGGTTCCATCGCTTTTCACTTTTAACATTAAGGATCCGAGAATAAAGGAATTACCGGGAGTTTCAGCACAGGTTTCAGTTAAGGTAAAAGACACGAAACTGGCTTCAACCGGGCCGTTATTGATTACACATTGGGGAATGAGCGGGCCGGCAATCCTGAAACTTTCGGCTTGGGGCGCACGCATTTTGGCCGAAAAAAATTATCAGTTCAACATTTATGTAAATTGGCTGAATGATGTGGATTTGGAAGATGCTATCGGAATCCTGAAAGAAGTCAAGCAGGAACATTCCAAAAAAGCCGTTTCTAAAAAATCACCCTTTGATTTCCCGAACCGTTTATGGGAAAGCCTGGTTTTAGCCTCAGGAATTGAAGCCGAAACCAAATGGGCAGATTTATCCAAAAACCAACTTCAGGCTTTAGCAAATCAACTCACAAGTGGAACTTTTAATGTAAATGGAAAAAGTACGTTTAAAGAAGAATTCGTTACCGCGGGCGGGATTGACTTAAAGGAAATCAACTTTAAAACCATGGAAAGCAAGTTGCATCCGAACTTATATTTTGCAGGTGAAATTGTAAATATTGATGCGATTACGGGTGGATTTAACTTTCAGAATGCCTGGACAAGTGGGTTTATTTTGGCAAATGCTTTATAACTAAAGATTATCTTATAAAGCATGTACGTTATATCTTTCCTGATTGCGATTTTTTAACACTGATTCCATAGATTTTTACTGATTATGTATATTTCAAAAGTAAAAAATCACACAAAGTGAAACCTAATATTCGATAATTAAAAAGTTACCGTTAAGCAAACAAAAAAGCCATCGATAATCGACGGCTTTCAAATTATTTTGATCTTTATTTTATCCCAACAAATCAATAACAACCGATGGGAATAAACCTAAAGCGATATTCAATACAATAGCGATAACCGCAGTCGCGTAAATAATAACCGGGGTTCCTTTGCGCTCTTCATTACTTTCTTTGTTATACATCGCAAGAATCAGTTTAAAGTAATAACCTACGCTGATAATTGAATTTACAACGGCAACGATCACCAAAGAAAGGTAACCGGCTTCAATGGTCTGGCTAAATAAAACTAATTTAGCAAAGAAACCTGCAAAAATCGGGATGCCGGCCATTGATAACAATGATGCGGTAAGTATTGCTGCCAAAAGCGGATTCGTTTTTGAAAGTCCGTGGAAATTGACAATATCTTCATTCTCCTGGTTTTTGCAAACGTAAATAATTACGGAAAATGCTGCAATACCAGCCAAAGAATATGCTGAAGCGTAATACAATAAACTTCCTGCCGAGACTTCAGTATTCAATAAAGTCATAAGCATAAAACCCGCGTGCGAAACTCCCGAAAACGCAAGCATACGCTTCACATTCGCCTGGCGCAGCGCCATGACATTTCCGACTGTCATAGACAGCATGGAAATCACAACCAATACATCAAAAGATGTTTGGGATAAGTTATAATTCATCACGCTGATAAGTTTGAAAAAAGCAGCCATTGCGGTTACTTTTGCCAACGTGCTCATTGTAGCCGTAGTCAATGCAGGCGAACCTTCGTAAACATCCGGAGCCCAGAAATGGAAAGGAACAGCGGCGACTTTAAATAACATTCCGATGCTTAATAATATAATCCCGATATAAAACCATTCTTCAACATCGGCAGACATTGATGCTTCTTTGATTGTTTCCATGTCAAATGAGCCGATTGCTCCGTAAATCAGGCAAATTCCGAACAATAAAATCCCTGAAGCAAATGCGCCCATGAGAAAATACTTCATTCCGGCTTCATTGCTTTTTACATTCAAACGATTGCTTGCCGCAAGGATATATAATGAGATAGAAAGAATTTCAATTCCGAGGAAGAACATTGCTAAATTCCCAAATGAAACCATCGCCACGCAACCGGCGAGCATGAATATTTTTATCCCGACAAAATCAGATAACCTCGACTGATTTGCTTCATAAAAGTTATGGCAAAGTGCAATAAGGAATATCGCCAACACAATAAACAACACTGAAAAACTTTGTGAAAATTTGCTCACTTCGATCATGTTGCTGTAAAAACTTCCGGTATTCCCAAAATCTGAAACCGTTAATCCAAGAATCCCAAGCAATGCAATGAGGGCAAACGGAATAATCGCTTTTCTAAAATTTAGGACTTCAAATAAAAGGCATAAAACACCTAATCCTGTAATAGCTATTAATGTTATCATCTTAATATTTGAATGTTATCTGTTTATTTGGGATAAAATGGTTTCAAGGCTTGGCGTGATCAAATCGTTAATTGGTTTTGGGTACATTCCGAAGAAGAACAAAACCGTAATGATTACAACAAACACAAGTGTTTCAGTCAAGTTTACATCGGCAAAAGCCTTAGTATTGGTTTCTCCAAGCATCACGTACTGGAACATTCTGAGCATGTAATAAGCTCCAAGAATGATTGTAGCTCCACCAATTATAGCATAATACGGATTTACAATATAAAGGCTGTAAAGTACCGTGAATTCACCAACAAAGTTAAATGTCGTTGGCAACGCTACCGATGCCAAAACCAAAATCATGAACATTGATGTGAACTTTGGGGATTGCGAACGGATTCCGCCCATGTCTCCAATTGTTCTTGTTGCAAATCTTCTGTAGATTACTTCGGCAGCAAAGAATAATCCGACAACAACAAAACCGTGTGAGATCATTTGTAAAACAGCACCGCGCAAACCGTCAAGGTTTAGTGCATAAGCTCCGGCAGCAATCAGGCCAACGTGAGCAAGTGATGAATAGGCCAATAATTTCTTCAAATCCTTTTGGCGCAACGCTACGATTGAGCCATAGATTACGCCTGCAATTCCCAATACAATAATGATTGGCATGAATTGTTTTGCAGCTTGTGGCGCCAAAGGCAATTGCCAACGGATAACGCTGTACAATCCCATTTTTAGCATGATTCCGGATAACAACATTGTTCCAACAGTTGGCGCTTTTTGGTAAACTGCCGCCTGCCATGTATGGAAAGGAATAATCGGAATCTTAATCGCATAGGCAAGAAAAAACGCAAGGAAAATCCAGGTTTGTTCGTTTGTTGATAATTCGAGTTTATATAAATCGATGATGAGTAAACTTCCAGCTTTTTGGTACATGTAAATGAACGCCGTAAGCATGAAAAGCGAACCTGCAAATGTATAAATGAAGAATTTCACTACTGCTTTTTTGCGTTCTTCGGCATCACCGTTGCCCCAAATAAGTGCGATGAAGTAAATCGGGATCAAAGCCAATTCCCAAAAAATATAATATAAAAGTCCGTCAGAAGCCAGGAATGTCCCGGCCATTGCAAACGACATAAACAAAATCAACGCGTAAATCGAGCGCGCGTTTTTGAAGCTGTTTCCAAAACCGGATAAAATGATAATCGGAGTCAACGCGGTTGTGAGCAACAACATCGCAAGTGAAAGTCCGTCGGCGGTAAGTGCTACCGAAATATTCGGTTTTGAAATCCATCCGGAAATGAAATCAATATTTTGCCCTGACTGAAATAAATCAAGAAAATAAACAGAAAGCCCTAATGAAGCCAATCCGAAAAGCAATGCCACTTTTGGAGCGAGTTTATCGCCTGAAAAATAAGTGATTAAAGCGCCTGCTAAAAGTAAAATCAATATGTAAGTTATATCCATCAGGTACAAATTATTGAGCTAAAAATAAATAAGCGACGATTGAACAAAGTCCGATTACAAAAGCAAAAAGATACAAACCGATACTTCCGTTGTGCAGCTTTCGTCCATAATATCCGAACTCGCCGGTAACTTTTCCAAAACCAAAAACCAATGCCGACAAAGCCGTTTCCACATAATCACGGAAAACCCTTGATAACATATTGATTGGTTTTACGAAGACAAAATCATAGATTTCATCTACATAATATTTGTTGTAAAGCACTTTTGAAATGCCTGTGATTTTTGCATCTTCTTCAGGAACCTGGTTTTGCTTGATGTATTTCGCATACGCAATTCCAATTCCGATAAGCGCACCAACAGTCGCAATTGCCATCAACGCATATTCAGTTGTTCCCAAATGATGTACTTCGTGTACTTTTGTAAAAAGCGGCGCAAGGTAATGGTTGAGCCAACTGTTTCCCGGCAAGCTGATCAATCCGCCAATTGTAGCCAAAATCGCCAACACGATCAATGGGAACGTGATTAGTGCCGGACTTTCATGCAAGTGGTGCTTTTGCTCTTCTGTTCCTCTAAAACTTCCAAAGAAAGTCAGGAACATCAATCTGAACATATAAAATGCAGTCATAATAGACGCAATCGAACCAATTACCCAAAGTGCTGGATTTGCGTGGAAAGCCGTCATTAAAATCTCATCTTTCGACCAGAAACCTGACAATGGAAAAATTCCAGAAATTGCCAAACTCGACAATAACATTGTGATAAAAGTAACCGGCATCGCTTTACGCAGTCCGCCCATGTTTCTCATATCCTGCTCACCGTGCAACGCATGGATTACAGAACCAGAACCAAGGAATAAACATGCTTTAAAGAAAGCATGCGTAATTACGTGGAAAACCGCAATTTCATAAGCACCAAAACCCAATGCCATAAACATCAGTCCTAACTGAGAAACGGTAGAATACGCCAATACTTTTTTGATATCATTTTGAAATAAACCGATAGTTGCAGCAATCAAAGCTGTAGCAGCACCAATTACAGCAATTATAGTTTGTACATCTGAAGCTAAATCGAAAAGGAAATTCAAGCGTGTTATCATAAAGATACCCGCGGTTACCATCGTTGCCGCGTGGATCAAAGCAGAAACCGGAGTTGGCCCGGCCATCGCATCCGGAAGCCAAGTGTAAAGTGGAATCTGAGCCGATTTACCACAAGCTCCGATAAACAGAAACAAAGCTGCAATTGAATACCAGGTATAAAGATTTGTATCAGCGGTTTCCAAAGCCGTTTTGATTCCCATATAATCCAAAGTATTGGTTGCAAAGCCAAGAATGAAGATACCAATCAAAAGCCCAAGGTCACCAATACGGTTCATGATAAATGCTTTTTTTGCCGCATCGTTATAATCCTGGTTTTTGTACCAGAATCCGATTAGAAGGTATGAACACAATCCAACGCCTTCCCAACCAATAAACAAGACCAGAAGATTACTTCCCATAACAAGCGTAATCATAAAGAAAACGAACAGGTTCAGATAAGCAAAAAACTTATGCATATTCTCGTCATCGTGCATGTAGCTGATCGAATACAAGTGAATCAGCGAACCGATTCCGGTAACGAACAACAACCAAAGCAACGATAACTGATCTAATAAAAATCCGAAGTCTACCTTGAAATTACTGATCTGGATCCAGTCGAAAACAGGAATATCCAATGCCTTTCCGGTAGAAGTAAGCTGTAAAAAGAAATAAAGCGTAATGGCAAATGAGCCGACAACAGCAAATGTTCCGATAAATCCGGAAGCCGATTTCCCTATACTTTTTCCGAAGAAAATATTAATGAGAAACCCTGCAAAAGGAGCTAATAATAAGACTAAAGCTAAAGTTGTATCCATTAATTATCCTTTTAATTTTTTTAAGTTAGCCACATCGATCGATCCGAGGTTACGGAAAATCGAAACCACAATCGCCAGCCCGACCGCAACTTCAGCAGCTGCAACCGCCATTGAAAAAAATACGAAAACCTGTCCCTGTGCATCCTGATGATAGGTTGAAAACGCAACGAATAAAAGGTTTACGGCATTCAGCATGATTTCGATCGACATGAAAACGATGATGGCGTTTCTTCTGTACAAAACTCCAAAAACTCCAACGCAGAATAAAATCGCCGAAAGGAAAATGTAATTCTGAATCCCTATTTGTTCTAATATATTTTGCATTATTTCGTGGTATTTTCTTTTTTAGACAATAATACGGTTCCGATCATCGCAACTAAAAGCAATATTGAAGCGGTTTCAAACGGCACCATATATTCATTTAACAATACTTTTCCGAGTACTTCGATTGACTGATAATCCTCGCCGGTAGATGTATATAAATCGGCAACCGGTTTCGAATTCATGAAAACAACGATCAGGATTACGCAAAGCAATCCAAACAACGAAACGGCTACAAAGCGCGCCATTCTTGGCTTGTGCACTTCGTCTTCTTTGTTAAGGTTCATGAGCATGACCGTAAACAGGAACAAAATCATAATCGCGCCCGAATAAACAACAATATGCACTATCGCCAGGAACTGTGCGTTCAATAACAAATAATGACCGGCAATCGAAAAGAAACAAATTACGAGATAAATCGCACTGTGAATCGGGTTACGGCTGTATATCGTAAGAAAAGCGCTCGCAAGCGTTACTGCCGATAATATGAAAAATAAGATTAAAACTGTCGACATTAGTTTGCGTTTTTAGATTGAGCGTTCTTCATGGCCATTTCCAAAGGCATGACTAATTTGTCTTTTCCGAAAATGAAATCTTCCCGGTTATACATAGACGGAACCAAAACTTTTGATTCTGTCAGGTAAATTGCATCTTTCGGACAAGCTTCTTCACACAATCCGCAAAAAATACAACGAAGCATATTGATTTCATATACCGAAGCATATTTCTCCTCGCGGTACAAATGCTTTTCTTCGGGTTTTCTTTCGGCTGCGGTCATCGTGATCGCTTCCGCCGGGCAAGAAAGTGCGCACAATCCGCAAGCCGTACAGTTTTCACGTCCCTGCTCGTCGCGTTTCAACATGTGCTGCCCGCGCCAAATTGCGCTGCGTTCTCTAACCTGTTCCGGATATTTTACGGTAACCTTACGTGTAAAAAGGTGCCTGATCGTAATGAAAAGTCCTTTTACAATCGCTACCAAGTAAAGGCTTTCCCAAAAAGTCATCTTCTTGTCAGAAACCTCTTTTCTTCTTCCTGATAATGATATCGTTTCTAATGACATATTTTTTGTCTTTATTTTTTGAAGCATTTTGCTTTGCCAGTTCGCTCTTTTGGAGCTCGTGTCCTGCTATCCGCTTTAGTCCTCGCTGTGCTCCGGGCTATCGCTTCTATCAGGGCTAGGCTTTTGTATTAAATTTTACCGTCTGCAATCAAAATGATGATTCCTGTTACAAAAATATTTGCTATTGCCAGCGGAATCAGGATTTTCCATCCCAAACGCATCAGCTGGTCATAACGAAACCTCGGTATCGTCCATCTAACCCACATAAAGAAGAAGATGAAGAAACATATTTTGATAAACAACACTACAATTCCGATTACGTTTGCAATATTTACACCCCAATTCTCAACAGCCCATGACATTCCCGGATAGTTATATGCCCCGAAATACAATACCGCCAAAATCGTTGATGAAATGAACATACTCGCATATTCAGCGAATAAATAAAATCCCATACGCATAGATGAATATTCCGTATGGTAACCACCGATAAGCTCAGCCTCACATTCCGCAAGGTCAAACGGCGTACGGTTGGTTTCCGCAAACGAACAAACCAAAAAGATAATAAATCCTAACGGCTGATAAAATACATTCCAGTTCATTCCGGCTTGTTGTGCCGCAATTTCACGAAGGCTCAAAGTCCCCGTCATCATCAACAACGCGATGATTGAAAGCCCCATCGCAACTTCATATGAAATCATCTGTGAAGCGGCGCGCATGGCACTCATCAAAGAGAATTTGTTGTTGGAAGCCCAGCCTCCAATCATAATCCCGTATACTCCTACAGATAATACCCCGAACACATAAAGAATCCCGATATTTATATCTGTTGCCTGCAAGATGACGGTGCGGTCAAACATTTCAAGTTTATCGCCCCACGGAATTACCGCGCTTGTCATTAAAGCCACACTCATCGAAATTGCCGGGCCAACAACGAAAAGGAATTTGTTTGGCGTATCCGGCAGGAATTCTTCTTTCGAGAACAATTTCAAACCATCGGCAAGCGGCTGCAGGATTCCTCCTTTTCCGGCACGGTTTGGCCCAATCCGGTCTTGAAGCCATGCGGCCACTTTACGTTCAGCAAGCGTAGAATACATTGCCATCAGCATCGTAATCGCGAAAATCACAACGATGAAAATACTTTTTTCTATAATAATCGCACTGTCCATCATAACTTAAACGTTTCCTTGTTTAAATGTATTTTGCTCTTCTCTCTTCAATGGAACAGAAGGCATACTGATCTTTTTACGATCCTGATCGCGCCCTTTCAAGATTCCTGTTTCGGTTTCGATAACCACCGTATCCAGTTTTCTTGTATAATTATTTTGGTTGATAACCGAATCTTTCTCGAATTTTCTTGGTCCTTCGATTGTCCAATCTTTAACATCTTTCTTATCAAAACGGCATTCGTTACAGATGAAATTCTCTACTTCATGATACTCATCTTTTCTTCCTGTAACACGCTGGATCTCATTTCCGAACATCCAAACGGTAGTTTTTCCGCAACATCCCGGAGTTTTACATTCTCTGTGGGCATTGTATGGCTTGTTGAACCAAACTCTTGATTTGAATCTGAAAGTCTTGTCTGTCAAAGCACCAACCGGGCAAACATCGATCATATTTCCAGAGAACTCATTATCGATTGCTTTAGAAATACAGGTTGAAATATTCGAATGGTCACCTCTGTCCATTACTCCGTGCACGCGATTGTCAGTCAATTGGTCGGCAACCATTACGCAACGGTAACACAGAATGCAACGATTCATGTGCAGTTGAATATTTGGACCGATATCTTCCGGCTCGAACGTTCTTTTTTCTTCGATAAAACGGGTTTTTGATTTTCCGTGCTTGAAGCTCAGGTTTTGCAGATCGCATTCTCCGGCCTGGTCGCAAACCGGGCAATCCAATGGGTGGTTGATCAAAAGGAATTCCGTTACTGATTTTCTGGCTTCCTGAACTCTAGGTGAAGCAGTACTGTTTACTTCCATACCGTCCATGCAACCTGTAACGCATGACGCCATTAATTTTGGCATCGGGCGCGGATCGGCTTCACTGCCTTTGGCAACTTCAACCAGGCAGCAACGGCATTTTCCGCCGCTTCCTTTTAGTTTGGAATAGTAGCACATTGCAGGCGGAACTGATTCGCCTCCAATCATTCTTGCTGCCTGCAGGATTGTGGTTCCTGGCTCTACTTCTATACTTTGACCGTCTATTGTTACTTTCATAATTATGTCAAATGTCGAAAGTCGAATGTCTAACGAAGACAAACATTAACTTTCATCTTTTAATTTCATATTTAACAAATTTCGTCAGACTCGTTGATCATTCGTCATTTGTCGTTTGTCACTAAACAGTTTGATTACCTACCAAATGCTTTACCTGTGAAAAAGGCTCGGCAACAAAGTGATCTCTATTTTTAATTTTCTCCGGAAAACGAACGTGGTATTCAAATTCGTCACGGAAATGCCTGATCGCTGCTGCAACCGGCCAAGCCGCTGCGTCACCTAACGGACAAATCGTATTCCCTTCAATCTTGCTCTGAATGTCCCAAAGCAATTCTATATCTTCTTCACGGCCATGGCCATTTTCTATTCTGTGCAATACTTTTTCCAACCAACCTGTTCCTTCACGGCAAGGTGAACATTGGCCGCAGCTTTCGTGATGGTAGAAACGTGAGAAATTCCAAGTGTTGCGAACAATGCAGGATGTATCGTTATACACGATGAATCCGCCTGAACCCAACATGGAACCTGTTGCAAAACCACCGTCGCTCAAACTTTCATAAGTCATCAATCGGTCTTCTCCGTTTGCGGTTTTATAAATCAAATCGGCCGGTAATACCGGAACAGAACTTCCTCCCGGAACAAATGCTTTCAACGGACGAGATGAACTCATTCCGCCCAGATATTCATCCGAATTCATGAATTCATAAACACTCAATCCCAACTCGATTTCATAAACCCCGGGATTTTTGATATGTCCCGAAGCTGAAATCAGTTTAGTTCCTGTAGATCTTCCGATTCCGATTTTCGCGTAATCAGCACCCGAATTGTTTACAATCCACGGCACAGAGGCAATAGTCTCAACATTGTTTACCACAGTTGGATTTGCCCAAAGTCCTGAAACTGCCGGGAATGGCGGCTTGATTCTTGGGTTTCCACGTTTTCCTTCCAATGATTCAATAAGAGCAGTTTCTTCTCCGCAGATATAAGCTCCGGCACCACAATGAACATAAAGTTCCAAATCATAACCCGAACCCTGGATGTTTTTACCCAACCATCCTGCAGCTTTGGCTTCTGCAATCGCTCTTTCAAGGATTTTAAAAACCCACATGTATTCGCCACGGATGTAGATGTATGAAAGATTCGCCCCAAGCGCATAGCTTGACGTGATCATTCCTTCAATTAAAAGGTGCGGAATATATTCCATCAGGAAACGATCCTTAAAAGTTCCTGGCTCCGATTCATCGGCATTGCAAACCAAGTAACGCGGTACGCCTTCGGGCTTAGCGAGGAAGCTCCATTTCATTCCGGTAGGAAATCCTGCCCCGCCGCGACCTCTTAACCCTGATTTTTTGACTTCTTCCAGAACAGCTTCGG
>CAZSDN010000007.1:10908-15515 GCA_964605595.1 uncultured Flavobacterium sp.
CCTCCACGACCTCGCAATCCCGAAGTTTTTACTTCTTCGACTACCTCGTCCGGAGTCATTTTCAGGGCTTTTTCTACAGAAGCATAACCTCCTTCACGGCGGTACACTTCATAGGTTTTGATACCCGGAACGTTAATCTTGTCTAATAATATTTTTTGTGACATATTATTTATCGTGTAACGTTATCTTATTATCACGGCAATCAACAATCAGCTGATCGATTTTTTCTTCAGTAAGATGCTCTTGGTAAAAATCACCCAATTGCATCATCGGCGCATAACCGCAAGCACCAAGGCATTCTACGCCACGCACTTCAAACATTCCGTCCGGAGTTGGCTCACCTACTTTTACACCCAATTTATTACAGGTATAATCCATCAGGTTTTCTACTCCGTTTAGGCAGCAAGGTGAAGTCTGGCAGAATTCAAACATGAATTTTCCAACAGGACGACGGTTGTACATCGTGTAGAATGAAACTACTTCATAAACCTCAACCGGTTTAATCCGAAGGATTTCAGCAACTTTATCCTGTAATTCTATGCTAAGCCAATTGTCATGCGCATCCTGAACTTCGTGCAGAACAGGCAACAATGCCGATTTGCGTTTGTCCTCAGGATAATGGCTGCATAATTCTTCAATGCGCGCCATCAATGCGTCGGTGATGTTTATGTCTTGATGGTAGTGTTTTCTTTCCATAATTTATGCGTCTAATTCCCCGGCAATCACGTTAAGGCTCGACAACGTTGCAATCGCATCCGAAAGCATCTGTCCGCGCACCATATCGTTAAACGCCTGATAATAAATAAAACACGGTCTTCTGAAATGCAATCTGTATGCGGTACGGCTTCCGTCGGTAACAAGATAAAAACCAAGTTCGCCGTTTCCGCCTTCAACCGGATGATAGACTTCGGTAACCGGTACCGGAACTTCGCCCATCACAATCTTAAAGTGATAAATTAAAGCTTCCATATTGTGATAAACTTCGTCTTTTGGCGGAAGGTAATAATCCGGAACATTCGCATGATACGGGCCTTCAGGTAATTTATCCAATGCCTGGCGAATGATCTTTAAACTTTCCCAAACCTCTGCATTTCTTACACAGAAACGATCGTATGTATCTCCTGATTTTCCAACCGGAATATCAAATTCAAAATCTTCATAAGACGAATACGGCTGCATTACACGAATGTCATAATCAACTCCGGCAGCACGCAGGTTCGGGCCTGTAAATCCGTAGCTGATTGCTTTTTCGGCAGAAATCGCCCCAACATCAATCGTACGATCCATGAAAATACGGTTTCTCATGAGAAGGTTTTCGAACTCCGTCCAGATTGGCGGGAATTCTTCAAGCAATTGATTAATTTTTTCAAATGCCAACGGACTCCAGTCTCTTTCAAAACCACCGATTCTTCCCATATTTGTCGTAAGACGCGCGCCACAAATCTCTTCGTAGATTTCATAAATCTTCTCACGGTATTGGAACACATAAAGAAAACCGGTCAGCGCGCCCGTATCTACACCCAAAACCGAGTTACAGATAATATGGTCGGCAATACGCGCCAATTCCATTACAATTACACGCAGATATTGTGCACGTTTTGGAACTTCAATATTCAATGCTTTTTCCAAAGTCATCCACCAACCCATATTATTAATAGGTGACGAACAGTAATTCATCCTGTCGGTCAATGGCGTGATTTGGTAAAAAGGCCTGTTTTCTGCAATTTTTTCAAAAGCGCGGTGAATGTAACCCACCGTTCCTTCACCATCAACGATACGTTCGCCATCCATTAAAAGGATGTTCTGGAAAATTCCGTGCGTCGCCGGGTGCGTTGGCCCAAGATTCAGGATCGAAAGCTCGCTTCCTTCATCGTTCTTGCGCTGCTCGATGATACCGGCATATCGTAATTCTGGTGGCAATAATAAGTCTGACATATCTTTATTTCAGTATTATTAGCAATTATCTGTTGTTCTTCCGAAGAAGCGGTCGTCTTTATCAGTTCTTCCGCCGTCTTCCATCGGGAATTCCTTACGCATCGGAAAAGAAACCATTTCATCCATATTAAGGATTCGTTTCAATTGCGGATGGCCTTTGAAGATGATTCCGTAAAAATCATACGTTTCACGTTCTTGCCAGTTGGCACCAAGAAACAAATCGACTACGGTATTTATTTCAGGATTTTCTCCGTTCAGATAGCATTTAATGCGGATTCTAACATTGTCCATCCAATTGTGCATGTGATACACAACTGAAAACTGGCGGTCAATTCCTGCTTCTGGAAAATGCATTCCGCAAACGTCTGTAAGGAAGTTGAAACGCATTGTCTTATCGTCTTTCAAAAACTGCATCACCTGCAGATTTGAATCTGAGTCTACTTCGAAAGTAAGTATGTCATGGATCTGCTGAAAATCAGATACTACATCGCCGAATTTAGCGGTAAGCGTTTCTTGTATAACGGAATTTTCTAAAGCCATATTTACTTGATGTTATAAGACGCTAATAATTCTGTGTATTCTGGCGAACTTCTTCTGCGTACGGATTCGGTCTTTACTAATTCCTGCAATTGCATGATTCCGTCCAGGATCTGTTCCGGCCTTGGCGGACAACCCGGAACATAAACGTCAACAGGAATTACTTTATCAATCCCTTGCAAAACGGAATACGTATCGAAAATCCCGCCTGAACAAGCGCACGCACCAACAGAAATTACCCATCTCGGTTCTGCCATTTGCTCATAAACCTGACGTAAAATCGGCGCCATTTTCTTTGCAATAGTTCCCATTACCAAAAGCATATCGGCCTGGCGCGGCGAGAAACTCATACGCTCAGAGCCAAAACGCGCCACATCATAATGCGATGCCATGGTTGCCATAAATTCGATTCCACAGCAGGAAGTCGCAAACGGCAAAGGCCAAAGCGAATTCGCACGTGCCAAACCAACTACGGAATCCAGTTTTGTCGCAAAAAAACCTTCACCCTGAAAACCTTCAGGAGCTTGGGCATTTGTATTTATTTTTGAATCACTCATTATCTTAGATTTTAGAATTGAGATTTTAGAATTGAGATTTCCCTCAGATTCCACACCTCAATACTCAATACTCATATCTCAATACTTACTCCCACTCCAATCCTTTCTTCTTCATTACATAGAAAAAACCTGTAAGAAGAATCGTAATAAACACGCCCATTTTCATAAGTCCTTCCACACCCATTTCACGAAAATTCACCGCCCATGGATACATGAAAATTACTTCCACATCAAAAAGAACAAAGAGAATTGCTACAAGGAAATATTTTACAGAGAAAGGAATACGGGCATTTCCGACAGACTCAATTCCGCATTCGAAATTTTTGTCTTTATTTTTGGAACTGCGTTTTGGGCCTAAAAAACTGGAGCCTATTATAGTCATAACCACAAATCCTACAGCTAAAGCCATTTGGATCAGTATTGGTAAATAATCCGTCTGCGTTGATTGCATAATTGTAATTTTAATCAAAAAATTTGCTCACAAAGATAGGTCGCGCTCTTTTAAATCACAACCCAAAAGCAAAATTAAGTACCTACTACAACGTTGTAAATCCGTAATTTTTATTGATTATAAATAAGGGCGCGAGGATTTTAAAATTAAAAAACTCAGCGATTAAGCCACCAGATCGACGCATTCAGAACCGCAGCAAACGAAACCCAAAGCAAATAGGGGACAAAAAGCCAGCCCGAAACAACATTTATCTTCCTGAATTTCAAATAGGTTTCATAAATCATCAGCCAAAGCAAAACAATTTCTATAAGTGCCAGAAGCGGATTTTTCAACCCAAAAAACAAAATTGACCAAAGCGCATTCAGCCCTAACTGAATCCAGAAAACAGTTAATGCCTTTCTGACTTCTTCTCTTTGGGATTCAATGGCATTCCAAACCAAGCCTGCCGCAATTCCCATCATAATGTATAAAGCCGTCCAAACCGGCTGGAAAATCCAGTTTGGCGGATTAAACGAAGGTTTTTCGATAAACGCATACCATTCAGAAATACTGCCGCGTGTTACAATTCCCGATAAATACCCGACCGCCAGGCAACTTGCTGTGAAAATCAATATTTTGAAATATTTGTTCATCGTTTTTATTTTAAAGTTACTCAAATAATCCGCTTCAACTAACAATGTTTTATCAAAAATGTATCTTTGCGTAAAATTTCCATAATGACCGAAACTGATTTTATCCCGCAGAAATATTCCAAAACCATTGAAAAAGGAAGCTTTAAATGGAGCGCGCCAAGCAACATTGCACTGGTAAAATATTGGGGTAAAAAAGAAAACCAGATTCCGGCAAACCCATCGGTTAGTTTTACTTTGAAAAACTGCAAAACACTAACTTCGCTTACTTTTTCAAAAAGAGAACGAACATCTGAATTTTCATTTGACTTATTTTTTGAAGGAAAACCAAAAGAAGATTTTAAGCCAAAAATCAAGAAATTTTTCGAAAGGATTGAAGTTTATCTTCCATTTTTAAAAGAATATCATTTCACAATTGATACTGAAAATACATTTCCCCATAGTTCCGGAATCGCATCCTCGGCTTCAGGAATGGCGGCTTTGGCAATGAATTTAATG
>CAZSDN010000007.1:15525-32089 GCA_964605595.1 uncultured Flavobacterium sp.
CTCAGGAAGCGCATGCCGAAGCGTAAAAGGAAATGTTGTAGTTTGGGGAAACCATGCCGGGATTTCAGGAAGTTCAGATTTATTCGGAGTTGAATTTCCGGCAAAAATACATTCCAATTTTGACAACTACAAAGACACAATTTTATTGGTGGACAAAGACGAAAAACAGGTTTCAAGCACCATCGGCCATGATTTAATGCACGATCATCCTTTTGCAGAAAAGCGATTCGCGCAGGCGCATGATAACCTGTCAAAATTAAAATCGGTTTTAGAGACCGGAAACCTTGAAGAATTCATCAAAATAACCGAAAGCGAAGCACTGACTTTACACGCAATGATGATGACTTCGATGCCTTATTTCATACTGATGAAACCAAAGACTTTGGAAATCATAAACGCCATCTGGAAATTCCGGAACGAAACAAAGGCCCCGGTTTGCTTTACACTCGATGCCGGAGCGAACGTGCATGTTTTATATCCCGAAAACGTTAGCGTAAAAGTTTTGCAATTTATTAAGGACAAATTAGTTGGCTATTGTCAAAATGGTCAGTATATTTGTGATGAAATTGGAACGGGAAGTCAATTAATAGTTAATAATTAACAGTTAATAATTTAACTCGGTTCCGCTTAAACGCCATACAGATGAAACAAAATATTTTAAAAGAGAGATCTTTTAAATTTGCATTGGAAATAATTCACCTCTACAAGAACTTGAGTTTAAATAGTCGCGAATACATCCTTTCAAAACAGTTGCTTCGATCGGGAACTTCGATAGGAGCTAATATCAGGGAAGCAGAATATGCCCAAAGCAAAGCCGACTTTGTTCACAAATTATCAATTGCACTCAAAGAAGCAAACGAAACGGATTATTGGATAGAATTATTGAAGATTTCGGGCTATATGTCTTCAGAAGACTTCATAAACATCAAACCACAAATAACGGAACAATTAAAACTACTGACCAGCATAATCAATACTTCGAAGAAAAACAATTATTAATTATTCAATAATTAATTATTAATTACTACAATGAAAGGACCTCTATTTTATTCCAAAATCCTTCTCTTCGGAGAATACGGGATCATCAAAGATTCTAAAGGATTATCAATTCCTTACAATTTTTATAACGGGGCTTTAAAAGTAGATGAAAATCCGTCTGAAGAAGCAATAAAATCCAATAACAGTTTACGGCGTTTTGTGATTTATCTTGAGCAATTGCAAAATGAGCATCCGGAATTGGTTTCTTTCAATTTAGGCAATTTAAAATCAGATGTTGAACGCGGAATGTATTTTGATTCCAGCATCCCGCAAGGTTATGGCGTTGGAAGCAGCGGCGCGCTTGTTGCCGCGATTTACGACAAATACGCAATAAATAAAATCACGGTTCTTGAAAACCTGACACGTGAAAAACTGCTTCAGTTAAAGACTATTTTTTCACAAATGGAATCTTTTTTCCATGGGAAAAGTTCAGGTTTGGATCCGTTGAACAGTTATTTGAGCATTCCGATCCTGATTAATTCTAAAGATAATATTGAAGCAACCGGAATTCCGACTCAAAGCTTAAGCGGAAAAGGAGCTGTGTTTTTGCTCGATTCAGGAATCGTTGGCGAAACCGCCCCGATGGTCAATATTTTCATGGAAAACCTAAAAGACAAAGGCTTTCGGACTATGCTTAAAAATCAATTCGTTAAATATACCGATGCCTGCGTTGATAATTTCCTTGGCGGCGATATTCAGTCGTTATTTGAAAATACCAAGAAACTCTCAAAAGTTGTCCTTAATAATTTCAAGCCGATGATTCCGGAGCAATTTCACGGAATATGGCAAAAAGGGATCGATACCAACGATTATTACCTGAAACTTTGCGGTTCTGGCGGCGGCGGTTATATCCTTGGCTTTACCGAAGATCTTGAAAAAGCCAAAGCTTCTTTGAAAGATTATAAACTCGAAGTCGTTTACCAGTTCTAAACAATTAATAATGAATAATTAATAAATAATAATGGGGTCGGTTTTATTACATCTTCAGTTATTACTTATTAATTATTAACTATTCATTAAAACATGTTAAGCAGAAAAAACAAACTTTTATTGATGAAAATCGTCAGTTTGTTTTCTGTTGTAAGAGGTTACAATATACCCGTTATTGTTCTGGCTCAATACCTTTCGGCAATATTTATCTTGGCTCCGGAAGACACGCGTGCACTGAATATTTTACTTGACGGGAATATTTTTATCCTGATCCTAGTTTCATCTTTTTGCATTGCATCGGGCTATATCATCAATAATTTTTATGATGCGCAAAAAGACCTGATCAACCGCCCGCAGAAATCGATGCTGGATCGTTTGGTTAGCCAAAAAACAAAGCTTTATGTTTATTTTTCACTGAATTTTCTTGCCGTAATTCTTGCCTTATTTGTTTCCTGGCGGGTTTCGCTTTTTTATTCGGTTTATATTTTTATGATATGGTTTTATTCGCATAAGCTGAAAAAGTATCCGATTATCGGAAACATCACGGCGTCGCTATTAGCTGTTTTTCCGTTCTTCGGAATATTGCTTTATTTTTATAAAGCACAGGACGAAGCATACGATCTGGCTCAAACGGGAATCATTTTTAATCACGCCTTATTTTTACTCCTGCTGATTTTAATCCGTGAAATGATCAAGGATTTAGAGAACCTGAAAGGCGATTTGGCAAATGATTATAAAACCATTCCTATTAAATACGGCGAAAATGCTTCTAAAAAAATCATAACCGTACTTTCATTTTTTACAGTCATTCCGATTTATGTATTGATTGAAATCTACCATGTAGGTTATATGGACATTTATTTTTATTTATGTTTAATCGTTTTAATTTTCTTCGTCGGTTATTTATGGAAATCCAATTCTAAGCAGCAATTTTTAATGCTTCACAATATCCTGAAATTCCTGATTGTTTTTGGAGTATTTTCAATCGTACTAATAAATCCATCGGTTTTATATCACGGAAAAAAAATATTAGCACAAGTAGAAAACCGCGTGGTAGCTTATTTCTAAATCATTAATTCCAGTTTAGCTTCCCAATTATATAAATAGTATCTTTGCGCAAATTATTGAACATTATGAATAATAAGGGCGGCAGTAAAAGAACGGGTGGAAGGCCAAATTCCAACAAGCCAAAACCTCCAATGGCCAAGAGATCGCAAAAGCCGAAAGCAACAAAACCGGCAAAGGCAACAGAAAACACTTCTGAAAAACCGGTAAAAACACCAAATCAGGCGCCAAAAAGGCCGAAGAATCCTGATGAAATCCGCCTTAACAAATATATCGCCAACTCTGGCGTTTGCTCACGACGCGATGCCGATATCTATATTCAATCCGGAAATGTAAAAGTAAATGGTGTTCCTGTAACCGAAATGGGCTATCTGGTAAAACCCGGCGATATTGTAAACTTTGACGGTGCAACTCTGACTCCTGAAAGAAAAGAATACATCTTATTGAACAAACCAAAAAATTTCACCACTTCTTCAGACGAAGGACAGGAAAACCGCAACGTAATTGAGCTTGTCAGAAGCGCAACCAATGCTAAGATTTTGCCTATCGGAAGAATGGATAAAAACACAACCGGGTTATTATTGTTTACAAATGACAACGACATGATCCGTAAATTCACGCAAGCAAGTCAACGCTCATCTAAAATCTATCAGGTTTCTTTAGATAAGAATTTGAAATATGAAGACCTGGAAAAAATCAGTAAAGGCGTAAATGTCGATAATCACCGTATTTTTGTAGAAGAAGTTACTTATATTGAAGACCAGCCAAAAAGCGAGATCGGATTAAAATTAAAAACATCAAATGTAAAGGTAGTCCGTACTATTTTTGAAACATTTGGCTATGATGTTTTACGAATTGACCGGGTGGCTTTTGCCGGTTTGACCAAAAAGAATTTGCCGCGTGGAAACTGGAGATTCCTTACCGAACAGGAAATCATCAATCTTAAAAACGGATAACCTAATTTCAAAATACAAACTCCTCCAATCCGGACGGAGTTTTTTTAATCATTTATGACTCCAGAAACATTACAATCTATTGCTTTTCGCTGGTTCGACGCTTTCAACTCTCATCAACTTGAACAATTGCTTGCGTTATACCATGACGATGCACAACATTTCAGCCCTAAATTGAAAATCCGCCAACCTGAAACCAACGGTTATGTTTCGGGAAAACAAGCTTTAAGAGCGTGGTGGCAGGATGCCTTTGAGCGATTGCCTTCGCTATATTATAAAGTAACTTCACTGACAGCAAATTCTGATCGGGTTTTCATGGAATACATCCGAACGGTTGACAACGAGGAAGATATGCTGATTGCCGAAGTGTTAGTTGTAAAAGACAATAAAATAATAGCTTCCCGCGTTTACCATGGATGATTATGAATTGTTTAACAAAGATTAACAGATATAAAGTTTTGATTATAAATCCAAATCTTTACTTTTACGCGCTACAATAAAACTTCTAATTATATTAATTATAAATAAATTAAATTGAAAATGAAAAAATTGTTATTGACAGTAATTTTGTCAACATTTACATTTGTGGGTGGGTTTTCACAGATTTTATCAAATGTTTTAAACACCACTGCAGGTGGAACCATCAGCTTGAGCGAAAAGACTGGAAAAAAAGAAAGCGGTTCGGCAACCGGAAGCCCATATGTAATAAATGCATTCACTCTTGGAACAATTAATGGCATAGCAGAAACTATGCTGATGAAATATAACGCATATGCTGATGAAATCGAAATCGACAATGGCGATGGTAAAGTTTTTATACTTCCAAAATCAAATGATTTCAATGTTATAACCCTGAAAACGGGAGTAGTTTATAAATACCATGATTATACAGATGTAAAGGGTTCAAATGTTCAGGGTTACCTGATTGAAAAAGCTACAAAAAATAATGTGACATTATTGAAAAAAGAAAAGATCCTACTAATGCCGGAAAGGCATCCTGTAAATGGTTATGAGAATTATGTTCCGCCAAAATTCGAAAGAGTTGACGACGAGTTTTATTTGCAGTTGAAAAACAAAAGCATTGTTTCATTTCCTAAAAGCAAGAAAAAACTTCAGGAACTTTTTCCTAACCAGAAAACAGAAATTGAAACATACCTGAAAGCTAACGATCTTTCTTTCAAAAAGGAAAATGATATGATCAAAATTGCAGAATTCGTTGCTACCTTATCTTAATTTTTAGCAAGGAAAAAATCTTTTAAATAATACGGTTCAAAATAAGCGACATCTACAGTGTCGCTTATTTTGTATTTATCAAAACTTAACCTACTCATTTCCTTAGCGGAAGGAAAAATAATTTCTTCAAGAAACATAAAATGCGGATTAGTAAGAACCTGCTTGCATTTTTCGGCACAATCTCCAATTAAATAAATTTTGCCCGTAAAATTGCCAAAGCTGGATTCATCAATAATCTCAGCCTGGGTTTCTCTTATTTTCTTTCCTTTAGAATCAAAAACGGCACTATAGACTTCCATTCTTCTTGCGTCTATCATCGGAATAATTATCCCGTCTGTTTTCTCAACTGCCGTCGCAAGGATTTCCATTGTATCAATTGCAATCAATGGGATATTCAATGCATAGCAAAGCCCTTTTGATGCAGAAACACCAATTCTCAATCCGGTATATGAACCCGGTCCTTGGCTAACCGCTATTGCGTCCAGATCATTAAGATGAAGGCCTGATTCATTTAGAACTTCTTCAATAAATACATGAAGTTTCTCTGCATGTGAATAACCTTGCTCTGCTATTTCCTTAATGGCTAGAAGTTCTCCGTCTTTTGCGACAGAAACAGAGCAGTTTTTGGTAGCAGTTTCAATATTAAGAATATATGCCATTACTATTTTTTGGCTTTTTCTTTTTGCTTTTCAGCTTCCGTTTTAACAAAAATCGCATCGCCTGAGTTCAAATCTTTGGTTACTGTGGTATATGGTCCCACAACAACAGTATCTCCTTTTTTGATTCCTGAAATTATCTCGATATTTGTATCGTCCTGAATTCCCGTTTTTACGACCTGGATTTTAACCTTTTTACCTGATTTAACAAAAACACATTCAAGTTTTTTATCGCTCTTTGGAGCCGCAGCTTGTTCTTCCTTTGACATTACCGGTTTTTTAACCCCTGATGTATCTGATTTCACAACGACTGAACTAATCGGAACAGCTAGGATTTTATCTTTTCTTTTTGTCTGGATATCAACAGTAGCAGTCATTCCCGGACGAAAAGGCGAATAACTGGACGGTTTGCCTTCAAGCAAATCCATGTACGACTCTTTAAGGATTCTAACTTTCACTTTAAAATTCGTCACCTGATCGGCAGTAAGTGCCGCGCTCGCCGAATTGGAAATACTGGTTACAATTCCTTTGAATTGCTTTTTCAAATAAGCATCAACCTCAACCTTTGCTGAATCGCCAACATTAATCTTAACAATATCATTCTCATTTACATCAACTTCAACTTCCATGTTGTTGAGATTTGCGACCCGTAAAATCTCCGTTCCGGTCATTTGCTGTGTTCCTAAAACACGCTCGCCAAGTTCAACTCCGAGCGAAGAAATCGTTCCGTCTGCCGGTGAATAAATCGTTGTTCTTCCTAAATTATCTTTTGCTTCATTTACCGTTGCTGAAGCGCTTTGAACATTATAATAAGCTGCTTTTTGATTGGCTTGCGCGACTTCAAATGACGAAATCGTTTTGTCCCAATCTGATTTTGAGATAATGCCTTTTTCAAAAAGTGATTTATTCCTGTCATAATTAGCTTTTGCTTCTTTGAACTGTGCATCGGCCTGGCTCAATCCCGCTTTGGTTTGGGATAGTCCGGCAACAGTCCGGTTAAATCCAGAAGTATATAAATCAGGATTAATCCTTACAAGCAAATCTCCTTTCTTTACAACTTGCCCTTCTTTTACAGGAAGCGCAATGATTTCTCCTGAAACTTCCGAAGAAATTTTAACTTCTATTTCAGGCTGGATTTTTCCTGTTGCCGAAACGGTTTCGACAATCGTGATTTCCTCAACCTTTGCAATCTCAACTTCCTTTCCTTTTTCACGCTTTCCTAACGCTCCTGTTTTTGAAAGTATAATCAAAATAATTATTAGCGAAATTACGCTTCCGAATAGAATATATGTTGTTTTTTTAGACATGATTTTAATTTTGAATTATTGGAATCCCAAAGTAAAATTCAACGACTTTTACCCTGAAAATATAATCGTATTTTGTTCGTAAAACTTCCGATTGCGCATTTACGTAAAGCGTTTGCGCCTGGCTCAAATCGAATGCATTCATTAATCCGACATTGAATTTTTCTGTAGCATAATTATACGCTTCTGTCCTTGCTTCTAAAGCCGAAAGCGCCGACTCATACGAATTCAAGGCTCCATTCGCATCGGTGAAAGCCGTGTAAACATTTCGTTCCAAATCCAGTTCCTGTTGACTTAACGCAATTTCCGAACGCTGGAAATTTATTTTAGAACGCCTTACATTGTTTCTTACTGAAAAACCATTCAACACGGGAATATTGAGCTGAAAACCAAACGCATGGCCTTTGTTCCTGCTGAACTGATCAAAAATAGGAAGTGCTCCGCTTAAAAAAGGGTTGCCATTCCCGTCAATACCCAGAATGCTTGCATTTGTCGCATTTGTGCTAAAGCTGTAAAATCCCTGTAATGTCGGCTGATAATTGCTTCTTGCGATTTTAACGTCTTTTTCAGCTACTTCAAGATTGGTTCTTGCAATTTTAAGCTCAACTCTTTCTTCTTTTGCTTTCTGATAAATTGCATCCGGCGTTTGCATCATTGTCTCGCTGGCTAAAACCGGGTAATCCGTATCGGCAATATCAAAATTCTGAAAATCCTTCAATTGAAGCAATTGTGCCAGGCTTAATTTTGAAATCAGCAATGCGTTTTCAGCCGCAACAACAGCTTGTTTTCCTGAAGCAACCGTTGCTTTAATATCGAGTAAATCGCCACGCGGAATCGAACCTGCATTTACAAGCTCCTGTGTGCGCTCCATTTGTTTCTCGTTATTCGTGAGTTGCTCTTTCTGAACTTTCAGGTTTTCCTTATTGAAAAGAATCTGAAGAAAAGCATTGGCAACATTTAAAGAAATATCGTCTTTCATTTTCGAAAGCTGATATTGCGCGGCAACGATTGAAAGCCTCGCTCGGTTTAGCCTATGCTGATTTTGAAGGCCTTTGTAAATATCGACACCAACATTCATCCTGAGGTTCGTGCTCTGGAAAGTCTGCGTTTCGGGCTCGTTCGTGATCGGGTTAAAGTTCAATCCAATGTTCCAGCTGTGCGAAGCCGTTGTGTTCAATGTTGGGATAAAGCTTCCAATCGCGTCGCTTTTATCAATATTGGCGACTTCTGTATCAAGTTCGGATTGTTTTATCGAGATATTGTTTTGCAACGCATAATCCACGCATTCCTTAATTGTCCATTTCTTACTCTGTGCCTGAATCGTAATTCCGTTCAGAAGCAGAAAAGCCGCAAATAGAAATCTGAAAATCATTTTATTCATTTTAATGCAGAATTGGGGAATGTTAGGCAAATTTACTACTTTTTTCAATTAATTCTTTGGACGTTTAAAATTAAGTTCTGTTACATTAATGTTAGAAATTAAATTAATTTTACGGCTGAATTTAAAGATTTTACTATGTCACGGTTTTTTGTACGCACACTGTTTTTCTTATCTGTAATTATTTTATGGAGCTGTTCTTCTTCGCAAAAAATCGCAACGCTAAAACCTGAACCGGATGATGCGTCGCCATTGATTTACGATAATTCTCCTTCGTTTGTCAGCCTTCCTGTTACGATAAAGCTCAAAGACATTGAAAACCAAACCAATAAAACGCTAACTGGGTTGATTTATGAAGACAATACTATTGAAGATGATGATTTTACAATAAAAGTCTGGAAGCAAGCACCAATTACATTACAGAACGAAAACGGGAAAATCAAAACCATCCTGCCTTTGAAAGTCGCTGTAAATTACCGTTACGGAATCAATCAGTTTGGCGTAAAACTTTATGATACGCGCGAAATCAACCTCAACGGAACGGTAAACCTTATGAGCGATGTGAGTCTTTCGAATTGGAAAATGAATACAAAAACCGAATTCAAATCGCTCGACTGGAAAGAAAGTCCGACAATAACCGTTGCCGGAAAAAACATCGCAATTACCTATTTAATCAATCCGGCGCTACGAATGTTCAGGTCTAAAATAGAAAAAAGCATAGATGAGGCGATAAAAAAATCAGTCGATTTCAAGCCAAATGTTCTCGACGCGTTGGAAAAAATCTGTACGCCAAGCGAAATGAGCCCGGATTACAATACCTGGCTCCGTATCATTCCTGTCGAATTATATGTAACCGATGCCGTTTTGAACAAAGAAACCATCAAAATGGACATGGGATTAAAATGTACGATTGAAAGTTTGGTTGGCGGAAAACCAGAAAATAAATTCGACCGGAACAAAATTATCCTGAAACCCGTTGCAAAAATGCCGGATAGATTTACTGCGAATGTTGTCGCGGTTTCAACTTATAAAGATGCTTCGGAAGTGATGACTAAAAATTTCAAAGGCCAGGAATTCGGTTCGGGAAATAAAAAAGTTACGGTTCAAAATGTTTCGCTTTGGCATAAAGACGGAAAAATGGTCATTGCGCTCGATCTTCTCGGAAGCATCAACGGAACGATATATCTCGCCGGATTCCCACAATATAATGATACGACAAAAGAAATTTATTTCGACCAGCTCGATTATGCGATTGAAACAAAAAGCACTTTGGTTCGAACTGCGAATTGGCTTGCAAGCGGTTACATTCTAAAGAAAATACAGGAAAGCTGCCGTTATTCGATCAAACCAAATCTCGACGAAGGAAAGCAAAACATGCTCAAATACATGAAAAATTATTCGCCAATGCCGGGCGTTTTTGTAAACGGGAACCTGAATGATATCGCATTCAAAAAAGTACAACTTACTAACAAAGCGATCATTGCTTTTTTATCAGTAACCGGCGAAGTAAATGTAACGGTTGACGGACTGAAATAATCACAACTCGTTTTTCTGCAAAAGGTTTATTTTCAAAGCCGTGTATTGCAATTGCAGGTTATTTTTCAAAACATCATATTCTGAAGAAAGCAATTGGTTTTTTACCGAAGTATAAGTTACGGCTTCAATTTTCCCGTTTGTAAATTTTGACTGGATTGTTTTGAACGATGCTTCGGCATATTTAAATGTCGTTTCGAGTTTTTCCTTTAGTTTCTGATAATGTTGCTGCTTTGTTTTTTCGGAAGTAATTTGTTGATTCAGCTTGATTTTTTCCTGTTCAGAAAACCATTTCGATTTTTCAGCTTCGATTTTTGATGCCGCAACTCTCCGATTGCTTTTGAAGCCGTTGAAAACCGGGACAGAAATCTGCAATCCGGCCTGATGGTTTTTGTTGTTTCCGATTTGCGTGCTGAAATTATCGACCAAGATATTCTGCTGATTAATTGGTGAAGAATAAAAACTCGACAATCCGTAAAAAGCGGTCAGTTTCGGCAGGTTATCCGAACGCAGAATCGAAATATCCCTTTTTGAAATCCTATAGGACAAATCGGCAAATTGAAGTTTCGGATTTGAAATTTCATCTGAAGCATTGTCATTCGACGCTGAAAAGTATTGTTGCAAAATGACATTTTCAATTACGACGTTTTCAAAATTCATCAACTGGAAAAGCTCAAGTTTTTGGATTTCATAAAGCTGTTGCGTTTCGAGCATCGCTTTTTCTTCCTGTGAAAAGGCAAGCTCAATGTCATAAAAATCGCTTTTTGGCCTGTTGCCTATTTCGACTTCTTTCTCAATCCTGTTCCTGTTGAAAGTTGTATTTACAAACTGCGTTTTCATGATTCCGATCAATTCCTGCGTGTATAAAGCATTGAAATATTTATCGAGGAGCTGCAATTTGTATTCGTATTCGATTACGGTTTTATCAGCTTTGGCAAGTTCAATCTGTGCTTTGTTTTTTTTTGCTTCGGCTAAAGAAGAAAAGTCGAGTAAATTGACACTTGCGTTTAAATCGAAACTATCCCACTGAATGTCTGAACTCACACGATTGTTCGTATTCGGATCGATCGTCGAACCAAAATTATAGCTGTGGTTGGCGCGCGCACCAACCGACGGAAACATATCGAGCAACGGATTCGTATAAATTTTCCTGGCCCGGTTTATTTCAAGCTGCTTGATTTTTATATCGATCCCGTTTTTGAGTGCGGTTTCAAGGCACTTTTGAAGCGACCAGGAATTATTTTCCTGGCCACTCACAAGAATGGATGAAGCGATTAAAACTAAACTCAATATAAATCTCTTATTCATATTTTAAATATTTCAGCACATTGACCCTTGTTGCTTGATAAGCTTTTGAAAGCACGACAATCAGTGTTAAAATCAATAAGACTACAAAACCAATTAGAAAAGGTGAAACTGTAATCGGAATGCGATAAGCGAAATTCGATAACCATTTATCCAATAAATAATAGGCCGGGAACAATGCAATGACAAATCCGATAACGCAAAAAACGATGTACTGCTTCGACAATTCATGAAGCAATGTTTTTGTTTCCGCGCCAAGGGTTTTGCGTATTGCGATTTCTTTCATTCGCCTTTGGATAGAATAAGACGCCAATGCGAAAAGGCCGAAAAGCGCAATGATTATTACAATGATGTTCAATAGCGAAAACAGGTTTTTTTGCTTTACGTAAGTTTCATAACTACGTGCAAAATTCTTATCTACGAAATCATAGCTGAACGGATATTCGGTATCAACTTTCGTTGTCCATAATTTTTCGAGTGCGGCGATGGTTGCTTCCATATTTTCCGAATCAACTTTGACATAAACGTTATTCGCATTGTGAAGCATCCAGCCGATTGTCCTGAAATGGAAGAAAGTCATTGGCGGAATTTCTTGCTGCGGGCTATTGATATGGAAATTTTTCACAACTCCGACAATCTCGAGTTCATTATCATTCCACTGGATTTTTTTACCAATCGGATTTTTTTCCTTCATCATCCGCATTGCGGTTTCATTGATCATCATGGTCGAAATCGTGTCGGAAGCGAGTTTTTCGTTCAGATCTCTTCCCATTGCCATTTTTATGTTCAGCATTTCAAGCATCCCAAAATCGACAGCCATATTTACGCCCTGGATATTTATGTCATTATAAGTATATCCTGAAGATGAACTGGTTCCGAAACCAAAGCCAAACGTCCCGATTGAAACCTGCTCAACGCCTTTTATCTTTTTAGTTTCCTGTTTGATCATGTAATATCTGTTGACCATTTTTTTGAGGAAATCATCTTCACGGTAATTGTAAGCATTCCTATACTTTATCTGGATAACCTGATTTCCTTTGAAACCCAGGTCTTTATTACCCATATAGGAAACCTGTTCATAAACGATGTAGGATCCGATGATGAAAAATGACGCAATCGCAAATTGAAGAATCAACATTCCGTTACGAAGCCACACACCGCTTTTGCTTCTTCCGAAATTGCCTTTTAAAACTTTCAGCGTTTCAAAATTCGAGACATAAAATGCAGGGAATATTCCGGCCAAAAGAATTACGACAATCAATATCAAAACCAATTCGATATAAAACTGGCTCCCGTGGATTATGAGTTCCTTGGATAAAAATTCATTGTAATAAGGAAGCGATAATTCTACGATGACCAACGCAATCAAAATTGCGAAAAGCGCCGTTAGGGTGGTTTCAAAAATAAATTGCCGAATGATATTTCCCTTCGATGCACCTAATATTTTACGCACGCCGACTTCTTTTGCGCGCTTAATCGCATTTGCCGTAGCCAGATTGATATAATTTACGATTGACAGTACGAGGATCAAAACCGACAATCCGAGCATGATCAATAAAAACTGGTAATTCCCTTTTCCTTCCGGATTTCCGTTCGCGATAGATTTCAGGCGCCAATCGTCCATGGACTCGAGATACACTTTTGTCAGCCCGTTTTTCTTGCCATATTCTTCGGGAGAAATACCTTCGATTTTCGCATATTTTTTGATTCGGTTTTCGAAATAGATATTTTCGATCGCTTTTGCCACAGTGATTTTATCATCCGGATTTTTGAGTTTTAATAATAATCCATAGCTGAAATTCCCCCATTGGTCGCGGTCACGGTCGTCTTTAAGCCTTGCATCGACTAAACTTGTAACAACATAAGGCGCAAACGATGATTTTCCTGAAATTTTGTAAACGCCTTTAACCGTAAGCGTTCTTCCCGAATACTGCACCTGCTTATTCATCGGGTCTTCATTGCCAAAAAGCCTTTCAGCCGCATACTCCGAAAGTGCGATGCAAGTATTATCCTGCAAAGCCGAATTCCTGTTTCCTTTTACAAATTCAAACGGATAAAACGAAAAAAAGTTTTTTTGCGCATCGAGTATTTTCGGCATTAATTCTTTTTTGCTCTTATAGGAAATGATCTCGTCATAATACCAGTCGTTCAGGTAACAATAACTTTCAACCTGCGGCGCATAGGTTTTTAAAAGCGGGCCTGTTTGCGAGATATTGGTCGCCCAAATGTTCATGTCGCCCAAATCGTTTATTACCTGAAACGTTTTTTCTCTATCGGGAACCCAGGCATTATAGGATTTCTCATCGTTCCAATATAAAATTGCGAAGATCAGCCCGGCGATTCCCATACTCAATCCCAAAATATTGAGCGATGTAAAAAGTTTGTTGTTTTTTATCTGATACAAAAATATCCTGATCCAGTTCTTTAGCATTTTCGTTCAGATTATGGGTTTACAAATACGTTCACGTTTCTGCTGTTTTGCTTTTCGGAAAGCACCATTCCGTCTTTCATGAAAATGGTTTTCTGCGAAAATGACGCGTCATAATCCGAATGCGTCACCATTAAAATAGTCGCTCCGTTAGCGTGCAAATCAGTCAGTAATTCCATTACTTCATTTCCGTTTTTACTGTCGAGGTTTCCTGTGGGCTCATCGGCAAGGATGATTTTCGGATCGGTAACCAAAGCCCTCGCAACCGCTGCCCGTTGTTGTTGCCCGCCTGATAGCTGTTGCGGAAAATGTCTCAATCGATGGGAAATCGCAAGTCGTTCGGCAATTGCTTCAACTTTTTTCTTTCTTTCTGAAGAAGAAACGCCGCTGTAAATCAAAGGCAATTCGATGTTATCATAAACTGAAAGCTCGTCAATAAGATTGAAATTCTGGAAAATAAAACCAATATTCTGCTTGCGGATTTTAGCTTTTTCAGATTCGTTCAAGCCGTTTATTTCCTGTCCGAACAATTGGTAACTTCCATCGGAAGCGTTGTCGAGAAGCCCGACAATGTTGAGCAGTGTTGATTTTCCGCATCCTGACGCGCCCATGATAGTTATGAATTCGCCGTCTTTAACTTCGAAAGCAATATTGTTTAGCGCTTTGGTTTCAACTTCTTCGGTGCGAAAAACTTTTGAAAGGTTGTTGATTCTGATCATGATTTTGGTTTTGATTATTTCTGATTAACTGTGATTTTTGATTGATTTGATTAAAGGATTGAATGATGACTGAAACCCGACGTAATGCGGTTGAAACTGATTAGGCTTCAACCCATTGGCAGAAATAGGTGCCTTTGGTTTCTTTTCCTATGAATTTTATTTGATACTGTTCGCCTTTTTCAAGTGTGATGATTTTGTTTTTGCCTTCACTTTTATAATACGTGTCTTGGTAAAGCATCTCGTTTTTACTGTTCATGATTTGCACTTCAAGTTCGCCTTTTTTGACTACGACATCAAATCTAAGGTTGACTTCTTTAGTAACATTTGATTGCAGTTTCACAAAAGTCTCACCGTCATAATCGGAATATTTAGCTTTTGTATAAGTATTGCCGTTTGCATTTTTCCATTTCGAATCTTTAACCGAATCTGAGAAATATGTCCCCGATGCGTGAACCGAATTATTCTCGGCATTTACGATTTGTTGTCCAAATATCTTAACCGAAAATAGTAAAAGCGACATGATTAAAAATAAAATTAACTTCTGCATTTGTTGTTGATTTAAATTTTGATTGATGATTGACTGTCTTGATTATAATTTGATTTGATTGATTTTTTGACTGATGACTGAAACTAATTGATGTCTAAAACTTCTATTTTTTCGTAATCTTTATAGCTTGACGCTACTACTTTTTCTCCTGGTTCAAGCCCTTCGAGAACTTCATGGTAAACCGGATTTTCACGCCCGAGTTTGATATTCCTGCGAACCGCCTTATTTCCTTCAACAACAAAAATCCATTTTCCTGAGGTATCTTCATTAAAACTTCCTTTTGGCAAAACCGTCGTTTTTGTTTTTTCTGAAAGAAGCAAACGAACTCCGAAACTTAAACCTTGCCTTAAATCAAGGTCTTTAGTATTTGAAAAATTCAGCTCAACCTGAAATCTTCCGCTTTTTATTTCCGGAATTACTTTTGAAACCACAACTTCAACAATTTGATTTTTGTAATCAATTTGACCTTTGAAACCAACGGAAACACGATCCAGATAAAATTCATCAACTTCAGCAAGAAGCTTATAACCTTTCATTACATCTATTTTTCCGATGCTTTCGCCAGCTGCATAATTCTTTCCTAAAACGGGTTCAAACGATGACAATCTTCCTGAAACCGGCGCATTAACCAGGAAATTCTCTTTGTTCTTACGAAGGATCCCAAGGCTTTTATGCATGATCGATTGTGATTGGGTGATTTGAGAAATCTGTATCTGATTTGCCTGTTTTTCCTTTTGGATGCTTTGCTGGATAATATTTTTACGTTCTTTTTGGAAACGTAAATTTTCCTGCGTTTTTTCCCATTCGTTTTTGGAAAGGATTTCTTCTTTATACAATTTCTCGTTCAGATCATAAAGGTTTTTTGCATCAACATAATCGTGTTCAATTGCTACAAGGTCTTTTAAAAGGTTCAGTTCCTGGTTTCTCAAATCGAGTTTTGCTTTGTTCAGGTTATTGATTTGTTCGATGATTGACGTTTCCTGAGTCACATAATTCAATTCGGTATTTGGATTATATAAACGCACCAACGGCTGTCCTTTTTCAACATGGTCGCCATTTCCTACAAAAATCTCCTGGATCGCTCCGCCTTCAATCACATTAAGAAGCATTGAATTCATCGGTTCAACCTGAGCCTGAAAAACGATAAAATCCTCGAAATAATTTTTTTCAACGGTTTTAATAATGATTTCATCCCTTTTAACCGTTAGCGACCTCTTCTTGGTTACAGCGGCATAAATAAAATAACCTGCGAATAAAAAAACCGCTAAAGCAATTGCCAGATATTTATTTTTTCTACTTTTACGAGGAACGAACGTGTCCATATTAAATTGGTTTGTAACGTATTATATGAATTTCGTGCCATGAATTTATAAACTTATAACAAATTGATTTTCAGATTTTTAATTTCAAGTTAAAAAATCAACTGTCCGAAACCGGACACTGATTCGGACACATTTGGACACTTTGAAAACCGA
>CAZSDN010000007.1:32099-47283 GCA_964605595.1 uncultured Flavobacterium sp.
AAACCGATTCCGGAAAAATTATTTAAATGAAGAAAACCAATGCCGGCATTTTAGTCATCGATGATCAGGAAGATATTCTTCTGGCTTCCAAAATGGTGTTGAAAAAGCACTTTGAAACAGTGTTTACACTAAATAATCCACGTAATATCCTGCAGGTTTTATCTGAAAACACGATTGATGTAGTTTTACTCGACATGAATTACCGCATTGGTTTTGAAGACGGAAAAGAAGGAATCTATTTTCTGAAAGAAATAAAGAGATTTTCCCCGCAAACACTTGTTGTTTTAATGACTGCTTTCGGAAAAGTCGAAACTGCCGTTGAAGGTTTAAAAGCCGGCGCATTCGATTATATTTTAAAACCGTGGGACAATGAAAAACTGCTTTCCGTAATAAAACTCGCGGTTGACGAAAGCCGGAAAGAGAAGAAGAAATCAGGGAAAATTGCAAAAACCGATTCGTTTTTTATTGGAAATTCCGCCGCAATCCAAAAGTCATATTCGCTTGCGGAAAAAGTCGCAAAAACCGAAGCAAATGTTTTAATACTTGGTGAAAACGGCACCGGAAAATTTGTCCTTGCGCACCACATCCACCAAAAATCAAACAGGAACAGCCAGCCGTTTATCCATGTGGATTTAGGCTCGCTAAATGAAAATATTTTCGAAAGCGAGCTTTTCGGATATGCCAGAGGCGCTTTTACCGATGCGAAAAATGACACGCCCGGACGCTTTGAGCTCGCACAAAACGGAACAATTTTCCTGGATGAAATCGGGAATGTTCCGCTGCATCTTCAATCAAAACTGCTCCAGGTAATACAAAATAAATCGGTTACGCGTTTAGGCGAAGGAAAACCACGGCAATTGAATGTCCGGATTATTACGGCTACAAATATGGATTTAAAACAGGAAGTTTCGTATAAAAATTTCCGTGAAGATTTGTATTACCGCATCAACACGATGGAAATCCTGCTTCCGCCGCTTCGGGAACGAAAAGAAGATAAGATTCCGTTAGCACAATTTCTGTTAGAAAAACTTTCTGAAAAGTACGAGCGCGAGCAAATCACTTTCATACCAAATGTTCTTACTCAAATCGAAAAACACGCGTGGAACGGAAACATTCGGGAAATGGAAAATCGCATTGAGCGCGCGATAATTCTTTGTGAAAACAATGTGATTTCGGTTTCGGATATGGATTTGGAAATTGTTTCAGCTTCGGCGGAAACTTCTGATGAAGTTCAATTGTCAGGATTGGAAAAATCAGCTATCGAGAAAGTATTGGTGAAAAACGGTTTCAACATCAGCAAATCTGCTGAAGAACTCGGGCTTTCACGCGCTTCGCTTTACCGCAGAATGGAAAAATACGACATTGCAATAAATTAAAAATGAAACTGTATCAATGGATTTTCCTGAGGCTATTCCTGATTGTTTCCGTAACCGGTCTTGGATTTGCAATGCTCAAAAACGACCTGGTTTACACTTCTTTTTTCTGTATTTTTTTGATGGCCGTTTTGCTGATCGAGCTGTTTTGGTTCATTAACAACACATTTTCTTTTTATGATAAAACCATCAGCGCAATTCTGAACAATGACTTTTCGGCTGATTTCTCAAAACACAAATCGGCTGAAAATTACAAATCGCTTTTCCAGCTTTATGACATTCTGAAGTCGAAGCAAAACGAACAGATTTCTAAAGATTTTGTTTATCGATCTATTCTGAACAACATTGAAACCGGCGTTTTAATCCTGCAAAAACAAGATGATGATTGGGATGTTTTTCTGATGAATGATTATTTTTCCAAACATTTTATGGTTCCGAAAGTTTCGAAATGGCATTATCTGCGCAAGCAATTTCCGTCGCTTTGTGAAATCATCGAAGAACAGGATTTTCAGGAAGTTAAAACATCTTTACAAATTCGCGTAAACAATCAGGACACGCAGACTTTCCTGATGCAAACTTCCAAAACGAAAACATATAATCAGGAATACTATATTATTTTATTGGATTCAATCCAGAAAGTTGTCGAGAAAAAAGAAAAAGAAGCGTGGATCAATTTAATGAAAGTTATTTCGCACGAATTAATGAATTCAATAACGCCAATCCGTTCGCTTACGCAGAATTTAAACGAGCTGATGCAACAGGAAACACTTTCAAAAGACGATCTTGAAGACATCCGCGAAAGCGCAACGGCAATGATGTACCGCAGCGACCATTTGCAGAATTTTGTTGAAAGCTACCGTAAGCTCGCCATGCTTCCAACGCCAAAAAAGGAAAAAATCGAACTGGGAATTCTTTTGGAAAACACGTTGCAGATTATGAATCCGCTCTTCAGGAAAGAAAATATTTCGGTAAACAATACTGC
Source organism: uncultured Flavobacterium sp. (assembly GCA_964605595.1). Lineage (GTDB taxonomy): Bacteria > Bacteroidota > Bacteroidia > Flavobacteriales > Flavobacteriaceae > Flavobacterium. The sequence goes on from CAZSDN010000007.1 coordinate 34,455, forward strand.
TTTCAACCGCTGGATTTCGGCCGATAAACTTCAGATGGAACAAGTGCTGATCAATCTTCTGACAAATAGCATGTATGCTTTGGAAGGAAAATCCGAAAAGCAAATCGAAATCGCTTCAGAAGTAAAAAACAACCGGATTTTCATTACTATTTCAGATTCAGGCGACGGAATTGAAAAAGAGATTGAAGACAAGATTTTCCTTCCATTTTTCACAACGCGAAAAGACGGTGCCGGAATTGGGCTTACGTTATCAAAAAATATTATTGAAGCCCATGGCGGTTACCTGACATATTCTTTCGAAAGCGGAAAAACGACTTTTCTGATTTGCCTGGTTGAGTAATTAACCTTGAATTTCAGGTTGCCAAAAATGTTTTTCAAAATCAACAATCTGATTGTCGATCACTTCAATTCCTTCATTTTCGAGCAATTGCTGCATTAGGTTTGTACCGTCAAAATGGTGTTTCCCCGTAAGCAAACCTTTTCTGTTTACGACGCGATGCGCGGGAACATCATCCCGTTCTCCAACGGCATTCATTGCCCAGCCGACCATTCTGGCAGAGCGTGCAGTTCCGAGAGCTTTAGCGATAGCACCATAAGAAGTAACTTTTCCGAAAGGAATTTGCCTTGCGATTTCATAAACCCGTTCGAAGAAATTATCATTTTGCATCTAACCCCAGTAAAATTCGATGATATGGAAAAACGTGATCAACGAAACCAAACCGGTTATCGAACCGATGATATAGTTCATATTGTTGAGAAGGAATTTGGTTTTGGTTTCAAGCTTCCTGAAAAAAGCGATGTAGCAGTAAAAAGCGAAGAAAGCGCCAATTCCGGAACCGGCAACAAACGTATAAATAAAGGGCTTTTCGAACGAAAAATAGTTATATGTCGCGAGCGTGACACTTACAAAAACATAAAAAGGAATTGGGAAAAAGTTCAGTGCGGAAAGCAGCATTCCTAAGAAAAACCGGCTTTTTTTGCTTTTGAGCTTTGTGTCTTCTTTTTCTTTTTTCGGATTTTTTGCAATCCAGAAAAAGTAAACCGTGAGGACTAAAAAAATCGCTAAACCGATTTCACGCAGTAAAATTATGACATCGGGATTCCTATCGATAAACCGTGCGAAAAGTACTGCAATAAATGTTTGGACCAAAACCACTAATGTTGCGCCCGCCGCAAAAACCAACGCACGGGTGCGTCCTTCATTAAGGCTTACTTTTGCCGCTGTCATGTTTATCAGGCCCGGCGGAATGATTCCCGTTGACGCCGTGATAAATCCTAAAAACAGTGGCAAGGCATAACCCATGTTATTTTATTTTAAACCGAATATACGTAATTGCTTTGTTAATTTCCAAATACTGCTTTTCATAAAACGTTTGGATCGCGGTAACTTCTTCCGGGCTTCCTTCGTTTTTATAAACATTATGATTGGCGTATAAAACCTCATGACCAAGTCCGTGGAGAAGGCCAAGTGTGTAACCGTGCATGAATTCGCTATCGGTTTTCAGGTTTACAACACCATCTTCCTTGAGGATTTTCTTATATAATTGCAGAAAATCTGCATTAGTCATTCGATGTTTTGTACGCTTGTATTTGATTTGCGGATCGGGGAAAGTGATCCAGATTTCATCGACTTCCTTTTCGGCAAAAATATGATCAATAAGTTCGATCTGCGTGCGGATGAATGCGACATTGTTCATTCCTTCATCAACAGCAGTTTTAGCGCCACGCCAGAAACGCGCGCCTTTTATATCAATTCCGATGAAGTTTTTATTCGGAAATTTTTCGGCAAGGCCAACTGAATATTCGCCTTTTCCGCAACCTAATTCCAGCACAAGCGGATTGCCGTTCTTGAAAAAATCACTGTTCCATTTCCCTTTTAACGGAAATTCTTCGTTTACGACTTCTTCCCTTGTCGGCTGAAAAACGTTGCCGAAAGCCTCATTCTCCTTAAATCTTTTTAGTTTATTTTTACTGCCCACGATGTAACTTAATATTTTGGTAAAATTAAGGAAATATACCCGAAATGAAATAGTTTTATCTTTCGGATTATAAAATAATATATTTTGAACCGTAATTCTAAAAACATACTTGTTGCTCCTTTAAATTGGGGATTGGGCCATGCTACCCGATGCATTCCGATAATTAAATCATTGGAAGAAAATGGATTCACTCCGATTTTAGCTTCAGACGGAATGGCATTGGAAATGCTTCGAAAGGAATTCCCTCATTTAAAAGCGCTCGAACTTCCTTCGTATGAAATCAAATACTCGAAAAAAGGAAGCAATTTTAAGTGGAAAATGCTCAAAAACACTCCTTCAATAATCGAAGCCGTCCTTGAAGAGAAAAAAATCGTAAAGAAATGGATTAATGAATATTCAATTTGCGGGATTATTTCGGACAATCGTTTGGGCGTTTTCAGTAAAAAAGTCCCGTCTGTATTCATTACACATCAATTAAATGTACTGACCGGGAATACTTCCTGGTTGACCAGTAAAATTCATCGGTTCATTATTAAGAAATTTGACGAATGCTGGGTTCCTGATTTTGAAGGAAAACCAAACCTAAGCGGAAAACTGGGCCATTTAAAGAAACCTGTTGAAAAAATCAGGTACATTGGCCCGCTAAGCCGCTTGCAAAACCGGGAATTTCCACAGCGCTACCATCTGATGGTTTTGCTTTCCGGTCCTGAGCCGCAACGGTCAATACTTGAAGAAGAACTTCGTGAAGAAGCGATCCGTTTTGAAGGGAAAACCGTATTTATCAGGGGGAAAGTTGAAGCCGAACAAATCATTGAACACAAAAAGAATATAACTTTTTACAACTTTATGACTTCGGAACAGCTTGAAAAAACTTTTAACGAGAGTAATATCATACTTTGCCGTTCAGGTTATACCACTATTATGGATTTGGCCAGCTTGGGAAAAAAGGCATTTTTTATTCCGACGCCCGGACAATATGAACAGGAATATCTCGCAAAAAAGCTGAAAAAAGACGGCTTGGCACCTTTTGCAAAACAAGGAAAATTTAAAATTGAAAATTTGTTTGAACTAAATACGCACAAAGGCTTTGCTGAATTCGGGAATACAATTGACTGGAAAGCGTTATTCGGCCTTTTCGAGGGTGAATGAAAATTCTGAACCCACGTTGTATTTGCTTTCAATATAAAGCCTTTCGTCGTGGGCCTCTATAATGTGCTTAACGATTGACAATCCAAGGCCTGAGCCGCCTTCAGCCCTTGCTCCGCTTTTATCAACACGGTAAAAGCGCTCGAAAAGGCGCGGAATGTGCTGTTTTTCAATTCCTTCTCCATTATCGCTTACGCGGACGAGGATTTTATTATTTGCCAATAAATCTTCAATTCCGACTTCGACCGAACCGTTTTGGCGGCCATATTTGATTGCATTGACAACAAGGTTTGTAATAACCTGCTGGATTTTTTCGCGGTCTCCGAAAACCCTGATCGGTTTTACATATTTATTATCAAATGAAAGGATAATGTTTTTTTTCTCGGCTTTCATTTCGAGCAAATCAAAAACACTCTGGACAACTTCAACGATATTGAATTTAGATACCGTAAGGTTTAAATCGCCCGATTCCAGTTTTGTAATCATGTCAAGATCCTGAACGATAAAAATCAGCCTTTCGACGCCTTTTTCTGCCCGCTGTAAATATTTCTTACGAATGGATTTATCATTCATCGCGCCATCCAAAAGCGTCAGCAGGTAACCCTGAACGGTAAAAAGCGGGGTTTTCAATTCGTGGGAAACGTTTCCCAGAAATTCCCTTCGGTATTCTTCACGGACTTTAAGTGTTTCTATTTCCATCTTTTTATCGGTTGCAAATTTCCTGACCTCGCGCGTTAGGGTTGCCATGTCGGTTGTGATAGGCTGTTTGCGGAACGAGCTTGATTCAAGGAAAGAAACATCGTCATAGATTTTTTTAACGCGCCGGTATATGAAAACCTCAACGCGGTACTGCAACACAAAAAAAGCGAAGATGAAAAGCGAAAAACCAAACGCAATCGAAAACCATATCAGTTGGCTTTTATCGGGCTGAAAAAAGAAATACGCCAGGATGCTCACAAAACCTGTGGCAAACAGCGTAATATATAATGCCGATTTTACGGCAAATTTATAAGTCTTTTTAAAATTCAGGCTCATTGGATGTATTGCAAAATGTAAAGTTACAAAGTTGTCGGGTTTTACTGTTCATAAAGCCGTTTAAACTTCAAACTTATAGCCTACTCCTTTTATGGTTTTAAAAAGATCATCACCTATTTTTTCGCGGAGTTTACGGATATGTACATCGATTGTCCTTCCGCCAACAATTACCTCATTGCCCCAAACCTTATCGAGGATTTCATCGCGCTTGAATACTTTTCCGGGTTTTGAGGCCAGTAAATAAAATAATTCAAATTCTTTTCTGGGTAATGTTATCTCAATTTCGTCTTTTATGATTTTATATTCCTCGCGGTTGATTTCGATACCGCCAACATTAAGCGTTTCTGAATTTTGTTCCTCTTCTTTGAGCCTCCTCAGCAAAGCTTTCACTTTACTGACAAGCAGTTTTGGCTTTATTGGCTTTGTAATATAATCATCGGCGCCGGCATCAAAACCTGCTACCTGTGAGTAATCTTCACTCCTGGCGGTCAGGAATGTAATGATCACATTGCTTAGTTCAGGAATTTTACGAATCAGTTCAGTGGCTTCCATGCCGTCCATTTCGGGCATCATGACATCCATGATTATCAGGTGCGGCAGCTCTTTCTTTGCCTTTAGTATTGCTTCCTTACCATTAGCGGCAGTTGCAATCTGATAGCCTTCCTGTGAAAGGTTATAACCTACGATTTCGAGGATGTCGGCTTCATCGTCGACCAATAAGATTTTGATATCTTTTTTCTTCATAACAGCAAAATTAAACGATTTGCGGTTGTAAATGTAAGTATAAAACCTACCCATAATTACGCCTTAACCGTAATTTAATCTCTTAACGTTTTGGTAATGATAACCGAACCGAAAAGTAACGGGGCATTAACCTCAACTTTACAAAGCCGCATTTTCTTTGCATAAAATTAAAACTATTTTAAAATGAAATATCATTTCCTAACTATCGCGCTGTTGTTTTGTGCAGTCGTGTTTTCCCAAAACAAAGGTACGGTTTCAGGTATAATAACCGATAAGGATTTAAATAATGAGCCAATGCCTTTCGCAAGTATTTCGGTTAAAGGCACGGCTTTGGGCGTATCTACCGATATGGAAGGCAGCTATTCGCTCGCTTTGGATGCCGGAGATTATATACTTTCCATAAGTTTTGTAGGATATGAAACTGCCGAAGTTCCGTTTACCCTTAAGGCAAATGAAAACGTGACCATTAATAAGGCCATCGGCTCTGGAAGCGTGAAGCTCGAAGACATCGTTTTAACAGCAAATACAAACCGTCAGAAAGAAACTGCTTTGCTGCTCGAGCAAAAAAACGCAGTTGAAATAAAACAAAATATCGGGGCGCAGGAATTATCAAGAAAAGGCGTCAGCGATGTTGCGACTGCGGTTACAAAAACTACCGGAATCACAAAACAGGAAGGATCGGGAAATATTTTCGTAAGAGGTTTGGGCGACCGTTACAATTCGACTACCATGAACGGTTTGCCGATTCCGTCGAACGATCCTGAAAAGAAGAACCTGAATCTTGAAATTTTCTCAACTGATATTGTTGAATACATTTCTATCGACAAAGTGTACAGCAGCCGACTTTTTGGTGATTTTGCAGGAGGAAACGTCGATATCATTTCGAAAGAACATAAAGGAAAAAGCTTCCTTAAGATAGAAATCGGCTCAAAAGCAAATACTAACGCAATTAGCGAAGATAATTTCCAATTGCAGAAAGGCTACGCGAGTTTAGGATTTGACAAACCTTCAATTCCTTCAAATCCGTTGACGCAATATAATTTCAACACGTTACAATTATCTGACAGAAACCCAGTTGGCGCTTCTTTCGGAATCTCGGGCGGACATTCTTTCAATGTTGGTGAAGAAGGAAAACTAAGCATTTTCGCAACAATTAACCAAAGTACCGAATACAGCTCTATAACTAACGGAAGCGTTAAAAGCATCAACGGAGCCGGAGTCGCAGCAAAGGATTTTGACGAATTCACTTCGATGAACTATGTAACCAACTTAAATGCGATGGCAAACATTGGCTATAAAATCAATGCGAACAATAAATTGAATTTCAATTCGGTTTTTATCAATACTTCGGCTTTATCAAGAGAAGATTTTTCAGGATTCTTTGTTGACGGCGGTGATAACGGAAACGGATTCGTTCGAAGAAACAAATACGACAAAAACACCTTATGGATCAACCAGTTGCTTGGCGAGCACAAACTGGCCGACCGGTCAAAATTCAACTGGGGCGTTTCGTTCAACACGATTACCGGAGACCAGCCCGACAGGACGCAGACAACGGCAAATAAATTTGACAACGGCTACGTGCTTTTAGGACAATCAGCCGCGAACAACCACCGTTATTTCCAAAACCTTAAAGAGACTGAAGTTGCCACAAATCTTTCGGTTGATTACAAATTCAGGAAAGATGAAGAAGGAAATTACAAAGGTAAATTCACTTTAGGTTATGCCGCTAAAATGAAGAAAAGGGAATTTGAAGCGACACAATTCAATTTCAAGCCGCTCAGTCCGTATTTGGGAGTTTTAGTTGATGTGAACAACCTTGACGCATTTTTCAACCAGCCGAATTATGAAAATAATTATTTCGAAATCACAACCTTCCGAGGCGGCGCTTTAACGCCTGATGCAACAAAACCACAATTTTATAACGGTGACCTATTCGTAAACGGCGTTTTCCTGAATACGGAATATAAATTCAACAAACTGACAGCTGTTGTAGGTTTAAGAGGCGAATATTTGTTGCAGAAAGTTGAATGGAATACGTCGCTCGATCCTGTTGGAGATGATGATGAATTAGACAAAATGGCTTTCCTTCCAAGCTTAACAATGAAATACGAACTGAATGAAAAACAGAACCTGCGTTTCGGATTCAGCAAAACATACACATTGCCACAATTTAAAGAACGCGCGATGTTCATTTATGAAGAAGTAAACGAAACCAAAATCGGTAACCGCCATTTATATGAATCGGATGATTATAATTTCGATTTAAAATGGGAAATGTTCCCGAAAACAGAGGAAGTGATTTCGGTTACAGCTTTTGGAAAATACATCCAGAATCCGATTAATGAAGTTACGATCGTTTCTTCTACAAATGACATTTCCTATATCAATACCGGAGATTATGGTTATGTTGCCGGGGCAGAAGTTGAATACCGAAAGCTTCTTTTTAACATTGGCGAAGGAAACGCAAAAAAACTTTCGGCCGGGATCAATGCTTCTTATCTGTACAGCAACCAGAAACTTGATTCGGAAAAAGTAATTAAAGAAACGGATTATAATGTTGACTTTACCGAAAACGAGAGCAAGCTTACAGGAGCATCCGATTTATTACTGAATGCCGACATTTCGTTTTTCTCGGAATGGAATGAAAAGGAAAGCAACATGACTTCAACTATTGCATACACGCAATTTTCAGACAGGGTTTATTCTATCGGGACAAACGGAAGAGGAAACCAGGTAGATAAAGCATTCGGCAGCCTGGATTTTATCACAAAAATGAAATTCAATAAAAACCTCGGATTCGGATTGGTCGTAAAAAACATCCTTGACCCAACGATAAACAGGGTTCAGGAAAACAATTCGGGTGATGTAAATGTGCTTTCATACAAAAAAGGGCTGACGATGAGTTTATCGATGAACTATCAGTTTTAAAAGACAAACTATAATTTATAAAGAGCGGCTTTGGCCGCTTTTTTATTGGCGAAAACGTGTGTTTACATGAATTTAATATTCGCATAAATACTTAAAGAAACGTTCATGTTTGCTTAACGGTTCAGCTAAATGCGTTTACAACATTTGCATCAAGAAATTAAATCATAAATAACAACGACAATGAAAAAATCATTTGCAAAAAAATTAGGAATTTTTACTCTAGTAGCTGCTGCGCTTGCGGGCTGTTCATCTTCTGATGACAAAAACGGAACAAATTCAACTTTTGTTGTAGACCCGGCAAACTTTAAAGGGAAAATCATGGATGGTGAAGTTGTGCTTGATGCGAACACAACTTATAAATTAACAGGCGCGCTTATTATTGAGAACACGGCTTCGTTGACAATTCCGGCAGGAACAACAATTGAAGCTACCGGAGGAACTGCGGCTTACATCGCGGTTGCGCAAGGCGGAAAAATATTCATCAACGGTACAAGCGCCAAACCGGTTGTAATGACAGCGGTTGAAAAAGCTCCCGGAAAATGGGGTGGATTGGTAATTTGTGGAAAAGCACCAATTAACACCGTAAACGGCGGTGCAGGAACTGCACAATCAGAAGTTGCCGACTTAACTTATGGAGGAACAATTTCTAATGACAGTTCAGGTTCTATTAAATATCTGAGAGTTGAATATTCAGGCGCAAATTTTAGTGCTTCGAAAGAATTCAACGGAATTTCTTTCTTCGGCGTAGGTTCAGGAACTGTTGTTGATTATGTTCAGGTTTTTCACGGATCTGATGACGGATTTGAATTCTTCGGCGGAACTGTAAACACTTCAAACCTAATCGCTATCGGAAACGAAGATGATCAATTTGACTGGACTGAAGGATGGAGCGGAACCAACACAAACTGGTACGGAAAATTGGCTTTCGGAAAAGGGAACAGAGGAATTGAAGCCGATAACTATGAGTTTGGTTTTTCAAACACGCCAATTTCAAACCCAACGATCACCAACCTTACATTAATTGGCCCAGGAAGCGCCGCAGACGGAACGATTTATGCCGAAAACAACGGTTTAAAACTAAGAAGAGGAACCAAAGCAATCATTTCAAATGTTGTTTTGAGCAACTGGAAAGAAGGGATCAATGTTGAGAACGACGAAACAATCGCTTTCGTTGGAACTGCTTTGAAAGTAAATTCGGTTAAGTTTGACGATGTAGCTTCAAACACTAAAGGCAAGAAAAACGATGCTTCATCAGCTGACGTTTCGGCTGTAGCCACTGAATCAGCTGCCGCAACAGGAGCCGGAAACGGAGCTGCCGTGCCAACATGGGCTGCTGGTTGGACTACCGGACTATAAAGTATTTAGATTTTTATAAAAAAGGCATCCTGTTTTATACAGGGTGCTTTTTTGTTTTGTATCCGGTTCGAAAAAAGATGTTGTTGCTCAACTTGACACCATTGATGGCTTATACTGGGCTTATCCATAAAGTATCCATGAAGCATCCATGGGTGTGATGGTATTTTGTCCCGTCCTAAAATAACTATACAGGTTGATAAATAAATCCTATTATAGCTATACAAATATAGTTTTTAATCCTAAATCAACTATACAGCTGTTTTAAATATTGATTCATTTGTTTGTATGGGAAGGGTGAAGTGCTTGCGGCTTAGGTGAAAATTCCCGTGGGGATAAGAATGCAATTGAAAAATTTAGTAGGTTTGTGGGACAGGTTTTATATTCCTTTAACTTTATATGCACTACTAAACATTTATACTATGAGCACTACAACCAAAACCAGACACATTGGAAGAAATATTAGCCGTATTCGTGAACTGCGCGGTATGAAACAGGAAGCACTTGCACTTGCATTAGGCATTTCGCAACAGACGATAAGTAAAATTGAGCAGAGCGAGACGGTAGAGCAATCGATCCTGGAAAAAGTAGCTGCCGCATTAGAGGTTTCTGCGGAAGGAATTAGTAATTTTAGTGATGAAGGCGTGATCAATTATTTTAACACATTTAATGACAATGCTTTAAGTAATAGCCAAGGTGCGTTTTCGAATGCCTGCACCTTTAATCCCCTTGACAAACTTGTCGAAGTTTTTGAAGAGAATAAAAAACTGTATGAGCGGCTGTTGGAAGCTGAACAAAGTAAAGTAGTTTATTTAGAGCGGCTATTGAAACAATAACACGTTTTTGCATTTGCGGAGTAGTTTCGATTAGCTGTTTTGTTTTAATTGTAATTATTAACGTTGTGTTATTTTGGTACGACTTTTGAAATAAATTTTATACTTTTACAAAATCAAAATACCATGATGGCAAAAAACTACTTTTATATCATTTTACTATTGCTTTTTTTCTCTTTCGGTGCTACGGCGCAGGAGGTTAAACAGCAACAGCCTACTACGATAGAAGGTTTGAGTTTCTATCCGAATCCGGTTAGCAATGGTAAGATTTATATCATTTCCAAATCTTCCCTCGAAAAGGAAGTCGCCATATTTGACGTATTGGGCAAGAAAGTACTGCAGGCTACAATCACCACAAAAGAGCTCAACGTAACCACGCTTTCACCTGGCATTTACATCATCAAGATCAAAGAAGGCGATGCGACCGCAACAAGAAAACTGATTGTCAAATAATTACCCTGATTTCTTTCTTATTAATTTAATAATTCTTTTACATTGTTTTTTTTCGGAAACGAAAAATACTTGCTATCTTTGTGGGATAAAACTTCTAAAATTAAAAAAATGAAAAAACTTTACACTTTATCTTTAGTGTTGTTTGCATGCGCAGCTTCCTTTGCTCAGACAATCTACTCTGAAAGTTTTGGAACAACATCTGTAAGCAGCCCTTTTCCACTTGTATCCGCTTATGCAGGTTATCAAAATTCTGCTCCTATAGCTTATGACGGAACTGCCGATGTTCGAGGAACATTGGTGTCTTCTGGCTACTCAGGAGCGTCAGGAGCAAATAACGTATTTATAACAAATACAGTTGGAAAATTTTTACAAATCAACGGTTTGAATACTTCCGCTTATGCAAGTGCTGATTTAGTGCTTACGTTCGGCCTTAACAGCCCAAATGTTACCGCTATGCTTGTTGTGGAATCAAGCACGAATGGAACAGACTGGACCGCACTTACCTATACTCATCCAGGCAGCGGCTGGAAATTAGTGACAATAGGAAACGGAGCAATCCCTTCCTCATCAACTCTTTCATTGCGCTTCAGCCAGCCTGACCCAGTTTCTGGACAGTTCAGGGTTGATGACGTGAAATTAGCCAATTCATCAGCCGCATGTGCTTTAAGCCTTGGAGTAGCCACAACGCTATGCGATGCTTTTACAATTAGTGCTGATACTTATACCGCTACCATTCCTTTTACTGGAGGAGGAACAGCAACTTATAACCTTTCAGCATCTGCAGGTACTATCGGCGGTGATAACCCAAGTACTACAGCTTCCGGTAATATTATCGTTAGCGGCATTACTGAAGGAACTGCTTTAACCTTTACTGCCTTAGGCGGAAGCTGCAATTTAAGCGTTTCCTTACTTAGTCCTCACTGTAATGCCATAAATACACTTCCTTTCTCAGAATCTTTTAATTACACCCCTGACACAGCAATAGCAACTACTCAAAACTGGATGCCTTTGAACACAGGTGATGCTATAACAACTGTTGCGGGAAGCTTAAACTACACAGGAATTTCTTCAACAGGCAATGCCATATCGTTTGGCGGAGCTGGTGCTGAAGCTGCTACAAAAATTACTCCTGTAACTTCAGGAACTTTTTACGCTTCATTCCTTATGCAAGTAACTGATCTTCCGGCCAATACGGTTGAGACTTCTGCTGCTTCAACTTATTTTGCAGCGCTTTCAAGCACAAATACAACTGATTACAGAGCTAGAATCTTTATTAAAAGAAGTGGAGAGCAATTCTTGTTAGGAGGTTCTAATACAAGTGCAATTACTGATGAGAAATATAGCTCAACTTTATATAGTGTTGGAGATACCGTTTTAATTATCATTGGTTACAATTTCGACACAAATGAGATTAAATACTGGTTTAATCCTACTGTTGCTACATTCAATGCTTCAACGCCTGCTACATTGACAGAAACTCCTACTGGAACATCCTTAATCCCTACATTAACTGGATTTACTTTAAGACAGGATGCTGCAAATACTACTCCAACAATGACAATTGATGAATTGCGTATGGGCACAACAGTAGAAAGCGTGCTAGCTGTTGAACAAAACGACATCGCAGGTCTAAAAATGTACCCTAACCCGGTATCAGGCGGAACATTATACATCAACACGAATGCTAACGCTGAAAAAGCTGTAGTGATTTATGACGTATTAGGTAAAACTGTTGTAAACACCAAAACAGTTAATTCTGTAAACGTTTCTAACCTTAACACCGGTATTTACATTGTAAAAATTACTGAAGAAGGTAAAACCGCTACAAGAAAATTAGTTATCAAGTAATTAATTTCTATATAAATTTAAAGGCATCCGGCAACGGATGCTTTTTTTTTGTACTATTGTCTATATAAATTTAACCATATCTATGAAGAAAATTTACTTTTTATTATTTGCCATAAGCATACAATTCGGATATGCGCAAACTGTTATTTTCTCAGAAAATATGGGTACGCCCAAGCCTCCGAACGGAAATCCTACGGTTAGCGCCTATTCCGGATATGAGAATTCAGAACCGATTGTGTTTACCGGGAATGCGACTATTAGAACCTCCACGCCTTCAACAGGCTATACCGACGCGTCGGGAAATGGTTGTGCATTTATCGGAGGAGCAAATCCAAGCCAATGGTTCCAGATCGAGGGCATCAATACTTCAGGCTATACTGACCTTAAGCTTTCGTTTGGCCACTATAAAACCACCAATGCCGGAAGCAATGAGCTTCTTGTGGAAGTAAGCGCTAACGGCAACGACTGGACCAATTTGAATTATAGCAGGGCGACTGGTACTTCCGA
>CAZSDN010000007.1:47293-49233 GCA_964605595.1 uncultured Flavobacterium sp.
CGACTGGATTCTTATTTCTCCTACCGGCAACATTCCTGCAACCCAAAACCTCAGGGTACGCTTTTCAAACCCTGTGCTGACGGTAGGTTTTCGCGTTGACGATATAAAAATTACCGGAAACACGCTAAGCGTTTCTAAAAACGAAATCCCTGGCTTAAAACTTTACCCAAACCCGGTTACAGGCGGCACTTTGTTTATTGAAACAGATGCAAGCACCGAAAAAACCATTGCCGTTTTTGATGTATTGGGAAAACTGGTATTCACAACCAAAACCGCCGGAAACACTGTGAATGTTTCTAAATTAAACAGCGGCGTTTATCTTGTCAAAGTTACCGAAGAAGGAAAAACAGCAACCAGGAAATTGGTAATCAGGTAAACATTCATCCGCTGTAAACAAAAACTAACCTAAACTCCGGCTCAAACCGGAGTTTTTTATTCTTCTTACTTTGCCTATTTTTGCAAAAACAAAACCCTTGATTACGGCTTCCGACATATTTACCATTTCCGGGCAGAAACAGTTCGAGAAAACCGCGCTCAAAGTATTTCGCTTCCAGCACGAAAACAACAGGGTTTACCGTGAATTCTGCGATTTGCTGAATACCGATGTGCAGAAGGTAAAATCACTGCGGCAAATTCCGTTTTTACCGATACAGTTTTTTAAAAGCCATGAAGTGCTTTCGGATACAAACCCTGTCACAACAACTTTTACCAGCAGCGGCACGACCGGGGCAATTAACAGCCGGCATCTGATAACCGATGTGGGTTTATATGAAGAAAGCTATCGCAAAGGCTTCTCCGGATTTTATGGAAATATTAAAGATTATACGATTTTGGCACTGCTTCCATCCTATCTGGAACGACAGGGTTCATCACTGATCTACATGGTTGACGATCTTATCCGTTTATCAAATAATCCCGACAGCGGATTTTACCTTTTCAATCACGATGAATTAATCCAAAAGATGGCCGAACTCGATAACTCCGGGCAAAATGTACTGCTTATAGGCGTGACTTATGCGCTGCTCGACCTGATTGAGAAACAACAATTCAGCCTTAAAAACACAATCGTCATGGAAACCGGCGGCATGAAAGGAAAACGCCGTGAAATGATCCGTGAGGAACTGCACTCGCAATTGTGCAAAGGTTTTGGCGTAAATGCCATCCATTCCGAATATGGCATGACCGAGCTTTTGTCGCAGGCATATTCGCTCGGAAACGGGATTTTTGAATGCCCAGCCTGGATGCAGGTAATGATCCGCGATACTGAAGACGCACTTACGTATATTGACAATGGCAAAACCGGCGGCATTAATGTAATCGATTTGGCCAACATTAATTCGTGTTCGTTCATCGCCACACAGGATTTGGGGAAATTACATCCGAATAATTCTTTTGAGGTTTTGGGACGCTTCGACAACTCCGACATCCGTGGGTGTAACCTGATGGTGTTGTAAAATTTGGGAGCGATTGAAGATTGCATAAGGGGCAAACACAGGTTACACAGGTTACACAGATTACACGGTTTTCTTCATCAACAAAAATCTGAAATCCGTGTTAAAAACCACCATTTAAAAAAGAAATAATTTACATTTATTTTAGGACAACGCATGCGAAATAAAAAGTATTTTCGTTATTTCTCGTACCAAAACAATCCTATGCACATATACCGGCTTATTGTAATCCTGTTTTCCGTTACCTGCTTTTCGCAACAAAAAGAACTCGACCTGAAGATTCAATCTTTAAAAACCATTGAAAATACCGAGGACGGCGAACGCAGGTACGAACTTACTTATACCATAACGAATTTGACCGGCCGCAAGCTTTCCTTTTTTTTCCGTCCGGGCGGATTTGGTGGTTCAATGTCGAATAAGCTTTATTACAAATGTTACCAAAACGATGAATATCTTGACTCGGGGCGCTTGCTAAACACCTATTCAAGA
>CAZSDN010000008.1:0-10320 GCA_964605595.1 uncultured Flavobacterium sp.
ATCGGAAGTATTCCGCAAATTGCACTTTTGTATTTTTGGCTATAAGATATAAAACATCAGCCCTATATTGAGCGTGGTCATATCGATGGATTCACCGTTAATCCGTGCCGATTTAAAGATTGGGTTCAATCCATAATAGGCGTGAAAATTCCATGTATTATATCCAAAAGATATGTAAGGGCCATATTGGACTTTATTGAAATCGTCATTATTGAAGACTTTTTCAGTAGTTTCTCCAATGTATTTTGTTTTATCAAAAACCAGGTAACGCACTTTAAATCCGGTATAAACGCGCCAGAATTTATGTGATTCAGGTGTAGAATTCCGCCAACGAACCTCAAAAGGGATGTCGACAAAAACCTGTTCTAATTTATTGCGCTTATAATCTACATCCTGAAGGATTTCATAATTTGCAGCGCCTCCGTTTTCGGTAACCAAAAGATCCTGATGGTATTTATTGTAAGACAGCCCTAAACCCAACGCAAGTGCAAATGTCCTGCTTTTATTGATAGGCATGTCGCGTAAAAAACCAATGTTTATTCCTGAGGAAAATCCGTTTTGTGAAAACCCTGCGGGCTTTTGTTGCAACAGGTTATAGGTAATCCCCAGATAAAACTGATCTTCACGGTACAGTGAATCTACTTTGGTGTAAAATACTGTATCGCGAACGGTTTGAACGGGCAATTCCTGGCTAAAGGAACCGAATGAACAAAACAGGAATAAAAAGATCAATAACCGCATATCAATAAGTTGGAGCGTAAAGTTACAAAAAAGACGACCTATGTAGCCGTCTTTTTTTGTAAAAATCATATCTAAAGCATGCATTTAGACTGTTAAAAAATTAAAGCAAATGATGCTAACTACATGCAATAAAAGTATAAAAACTTATCCTTCGATAGTTAATTTGGAGCGATTTGAAGTACGGTTTTCCCGTAATAAAAGTTAAAATGCGTATCTTTATACCAAACCAAATTCCGGTATATAACTATGCTTCATTTCTATAAAAACGCACTGTCTTTAATTTTTCTCCTTATTGCAACAGCCTCTTTTGCCTGGGGCCATAAAGGACATACGCTTGTGGCTGAGACTGCTTTCCATTATCTGGATGCCAAAACCAAGGCCAATGTCATGAAATACCTTGACGGCATGACACTCGCGCAGGCCGCCAACTGGATGGATGCGATCAAGAGTGACAAAAGCAAGAATTTCATGAAACCCTGGCATTATATTAATTTAGAGAAAGGTGCCAAAACAATGCCTGAAGGCGATAATATCGTTACGATGCTCAACAAAACTATCAAAGAGCTCGGCCAGAAACAAAACCTGAATGACGAAGAGATTAAAACCAAATTACTAATCCTGTTCCACTTGGTTGGCGACCTGCACCAGCCATTGCATGTGGGCTATCCCGAAGACAAGGGCGGCAACAAGATACAGGTAAATTTTTATGGGAAAGGAACAAACCTTCATTCTATTTGGGATACCGAAATCATTGAAAACCAAAACCTTTCACTTCAGGATATCCTGAGAATGAATACTTATTCATCAGAACGGCTTTCTGAAATACGTGAGATTAATGTGTTCAAATGGACAGGCGAATCACGGGCGCACCTCAAAAACGCCTATGCTTTTAAAGGCAACAGACTCGATGTTGACTATATCCATCAAAACACGCCAATAGTAAAAACGCAGCTGTTGAATGCCGGACTGAGGCTTGCAGCGGTTTTAGAACAATGTTTTAAAGAAGGATAGCTCTAAAAGTTAATAATTTATGACGCATTCCTATTGTGAAGTTTCATAAGAATCTCTGCCTTTTTTCGGCGTGGTATTTCAAAGACAACCCCATTTTGCATTTCAATCATAAACGGATCGCCTTTGGAATAACTTTTAATGTAGGAGGTATTTGCCAAATAACTTTTATTCACGCGAACAAAAGGCGAATGCTCTCCCAGGTAATCTTCAAAGTCCTTTAGTGTTTTTGCCGTAGAGAATTTTTCTCCTTCAGATGAAAATATCTTGCAATAACGTCCGTCTGCTTCAATATACATGACATGGGCGACGTTTAAAATTTTGACCTTGTCGGCTACATGAACCGCAATTTTTTTGTCATTTTCATGTTCGAGGCTGTAAAGTAAATTGACGATCTGAAGTGTATTCTGCTTTTTTTGGTCGATTTTCTTAACCGCTTTTTGGATACTTTCCTGTAAATCTTCAATATCTATTGGTTTCAGGATATAATCTAGTGCGTTGAATTTTATGGCGCTGATCGCATACTGGTCATAACTTGTCACGAAAATTACTTCAAACGGAACGGTATCAAATTTCCTGAGTAGATTAAAGCCGTTGGCGCGCGGCATTTGGATATCTAAAAACACCAGTTGAGGCTGAATTCCTATCACCATCTGATAAGCTTCGTCAACACTTGCAGCCATACCCACAACCGTTATTTCAGGAAAATATGACTTTAGTAAGTTGGCCAAAAGTTCCCTGTTATCGATTTCATCATCGACCAACAAAGCAGTAATAGTTTTAATCATAGCTTAATTTGTTAGTGGCAGATACAGCACAACACGGGTTCCGGTTGCCTTTCCGTCATCGTTTTTTAAATCTGTAATCTCAATAGTGATGCCCTCATGTTCCCTAAGGCTATGGATTACTCTAAGCCTTTGCTCGGTAAGCTGCATGCCAACCGGATGATGCAGGTTGCCTTTCTTGAATGCATTGGCCGATTCTCTTCCTATACCGTTGTCTTCAATAATTATCCTGAGCAATTGTGAATGCAGTGTGATTTTAACAGATAATATGCCTTGCTTAGTATCATCCAGATTCATTAAACCGTGCCAGATCGCATTTTCGACATAAGGCTGGATAAGCATTGTTGGCAAATAAATAGTATAAGTATCAACATTCTTGTCTATGTCGAGGATAAAATTGAAACTGTGCTTAAAACGGAGCTGCTCCAACTCGACGTAAAGCTGCAAAGTTTCGAGTTCCTGAAAAAGAGGCAATGTGCCTTCACGCGAATTATTGAGCACCATTCGTATGAGTTTTCCGAATTTGGCCAAATAATTATATGCCGCCTTTTCGTCGTTCTTAAGAATATAATTCTGGATGCTGCTAATCGCATTGAAAATAAAATGCGGATTCATCTGTGCCTGCAATGCCGAAAGCTGCGATTGAGCGATCAAAGCATTGATGCGGGTTTTTTCAGCCTCTTTTGCACTTATGTTTGCAATAATTTTTTTAATAAACAGCAAAAGCAATATTCCTGACAAAAAAACACATATTGCCCAAAACCAGTATTCTTTCCAATATGGTTTTTGAATAATGAACTTAACGCTGATGGCTTTGGTGCTTGCAACTCCATCGCTGTTCAGCGCATAAACCGACAGGTTGTATGTGTCAGGAGGCAAATTGTCGAAATTGATATTATTCTCCGAGCTTTCTGTCCATATACTATCCTTGTTTGTAAAACGGTATTTGAGAGTTGGCCTGTTCTCATTTTTATACGTCAGTACATCGAAAGTAAAAGAAACTGAATTTTGGTCGTAATTCAATTGTAATTCCTTCGGGATAGTTTTTAGAGTTTTCTTATTCACAGCAACCGACTGAAGATAAACAGGCGGAGGCACATTATTTATCATGTGGCCAATAGACAAAGCACATAAGCCTTCAATCGTTGAAACAAACAGCATGTTGCCGTTAATAGCGATTCTTCCCATATCGTTTGAAAGCAGGCCATTATCAATATCATACTTTCGGGTTTCTATAGTGCCGCTTTGAGCCGCAATACTTACGAGGCCATTTTCAGAACTGCCCCATATTTTACCCGATCCGTCTTCAGCCAGGTCAAAAAAAATGTCGTGTTTCCCTGCAAACGAGATCCGCCTCAATTTATCATTTTCCAACACTTGCAAGCCGTCGCCTTTTGTAGCTACCCATAACTGCCCGTTTTTTGCTTTGAGTATTTTTGTGACCGGAGCATTGATACCTTTGATTTTTTGCCGCACGGCTTTAGAAATAGTAACCTTAAAAAGGCCTGAATTGTCACCAATGTAAATCACATCATCAGCCGTAGCTGCCAGTGTTCTAATCCTTCGGGCGTTGAACTCCGTTAACCGGAAAGCGCTATCAGCTCTTTTAATTTCAAACAGGCTGGTATAATCGGCTACGAATAGCCTGTTGCCGAATGCATCGAAAGTATAAGCGGAAAAATTAAAATCTTTACCCGTTATCTTTTTACCTTTAAACCGTTCGTCCGTAACCATTGCCGCTGATTTATTAGACAGATACCATCTGTTTTTAAACAAATGGATATCAGTATAATCCTGGTTTTCTTTGTTGATATGATTAAGACGGATACAACGCTCTTCAGAGATTTTAAAAAGATTGTCATGAGCTGTTGAAACAAATACCTTATTGTCGACTGTTTTTAACAATGTTGCCAACCTATCCAATGAAGGAATATTGCCATAACTGAGCGCATGTACACTGTTCGAGTAAAAAACACTTTTTTCGAGTGTCGAACACCAAACGGCTCCTTCGCGATCCATAAGCGTTCCCGATACAGAATAACCATCCAAACTATGCCGTGTGACCTGCATCATTTGAGGATCCTCATAATAGTAAACGCCTTTTTGAAATAAACCTACCCATAACCCGCGGTTTGGATCGGCATAAAGGCTTAGGATTTTACTTGAGAAAACATGTGTCTTTACAGACAAATTTTTATCGAAAACGATCAACCTGTTATCGATGCTGATAAAAACCGAATCATCAATATTCGTAATCTTAATCCTGCGGTCGATATCAGTTTTTTGGTTAAAACCAAGCACCAGCTCTTTCTTACGGTTTCCGGAAATTATAAGTATCCTGATGCCATATTTGCCGTTTATTAACTGAGGATAGCTGTCTTCTATATTCCTTACAAAATAGCTTTGACTGCCATTGCAAAAGACGGTCAGATAAAAAGGTGAATCATCTTGTGAAAGCGAGATTAATTCCCCGCTATTGCGATCGGCCAGAAAAGTAGCTGTGTAAGTATTAACAATATCGCCCGAATCAGTTTCATTAATAAGATAAGCCCGTTGGGAATCACGCAGGATTTTATCCTTTATTTTTTTGGTATATTTCTCTGGAATGAAGCCCTTAGCTGTTTGTTTTAAAATTGTACTATTTGCTGATATCAAGCGTAAATCTGATTTATTCCCTGCCTTTAAGAAATAGATGCCATTGTCGGGCAATCCTGTATTTTTATCGAATATAGTCACCGTTTTTCCATTATAACGGCACAATCCGTTGTCTGTACTAATCCAAATATAACCCTGCTGATCCTGTACTACATTGTAGCACTCATAAGAAGGCAACTTCAGTTTGTTACCAACGTTTTTAAAGATGAGTTCCTGGCCAACCAGAGGCGCGGTACAAAAAACGCAAAAAGCCAAAACTGCAATGAGGCGAAACCAGTGATTATAAATAAAAACATACATATTACAATATTACTGTTTTTTTGAAAAGCATTCGCCTATGCGAAGTAACTTCCCAAATATTAAAAACCACGACTTTATAATCGTGGCCTTTGCGAATTTATCATTACGCCGTTACTCTTTAATAACCTTGTAAATATCAGACTGCTGTCCAGAAAACAGCCTCACAAGGTACATTCCTGCAGCCAGGTCACTGATGTCCATTTGTAACTGGTTAGAATTCATCAAAGCCGTCCTGACCCGTTGTCCTAAAGAATTGCTGATTTCAATCTTTTGAAACTCTTCCTGACCCGTAATGTGAAGGATTCCCTGCGTAGGATTAGGATACATTTTTACCTTGTTGAAATTTGTATCGGCAACATCAAGTGGTACTGAGCAGGATACTGCCCGAGTCCTGTTTTGGTTCTGGCTGGCGCATGAATTATTGCCGTGAGTGAAATAACGGACTATGCCAGAATTTGAACCGGAACTCCACGACAAAGGCGAAAATCCTGATGCTAACAGTACACTTCCTAATTGGTTGGTTATTGAAATAAAATCTGTAGGTGTCGAACTCGTAAAGACGTATTGACGGTTTGGGATGACAGCAATGTTCGAAAATTCGCCCGCATAAGCGTCTGTAACAATATTTTCAGTGTTCCCGGAACATGACGGAGTAAAAGTGTCTGTCGGATACAATCCATAAGCAGCTCCGTTACAGCTTAAGTAAGCATTAGTTGTAAACGATCCTCCGGAAACCCAGGCACCGGCTGAAGACCCACACTTGCTCCTTATCCAATAGTAATACGTAGTACCCGATGAAAGATTGTATAAAAATACCTGCGATTGTGCGATATTCCCCAGAGGCACCGTGCCTGCTAGCGGCGTTGTAGAAACTGTACTGAAATAGACATCATAAGTCGCCCCAGTATTAGACGATGCCGTATAGGTAATTAAACACGAATCCGAAGTAATGTAAGATGTTGCAAGATTGGCAGGCGCATTGCAGTTATTTACCGGCGGACTCATGATGAAGCGGGTTCGGTTGATGTTTTGATTCCCGCATCCGGCATTTGTATGCAGATAATAACGAATAACACCTGAATTGGATGCAGAGTTCCATACTAAAGGCGACGTGCCATTGGCCAAGAGTACAGTTCCATTAGTATTGGTTAACGTAATGAAATCTGTAGTTGCCGAACTTGAGAAAGTATATTGCTTATTGGCTACGATTGTTATATCTGAATATTCGCCCGCAAAAGCATCCATAACGATCGGTTCATCCGATCCCGTATAAAATGGCGTATATGGAGAAGAAGGATGCAGCCCATACAATGCAGTGTTGCAAAAGCTATTACCCAAAGTGGTAAAGCTGCCACCCGAAACCCATGCACTTTGTGAAGTTTCGCAATTGGAACGAACCCAGATGTAATAAACAGTATTAGCTGTCAAACCGTTTAAAGTTGCCGTTGTTGCAGATGAATTTCCAGAAGGTGCCGTATTATCATTTGGGCCTGCCGCCGCTGTACTGTAATAGTATTGGTAACCGCCAGAAGGTGCGGTACTCGTAACAGTCCAACTCAGCACAGCACTATTCGCTGACGGAGTCGCGGTTAGTGACGAAGGGCTGTTACATATTGCCGGTTGCTGGCAAGCTATTGTTTTTACCCTGATTCCCGAAAACGATGCGCAGGCTACATTTCCATGCAGGTAAAACCGTATTGTTTCACTAATTGTACCCGAATTCCATACCAAAGGAGTATTGCCCGCAGCATATATTTGTGAAGCATCTGCATTGGCAATTGTGATGTAATCACTTGACAGGGAACTGGCAAAAGTGTATTGCCTACCCGATGTAATCGTGATATTGCTGTATTGACCAGTCAAGGCATCGGTAACTATATTTTCGGTAACACCAAAACATGCCGGAACAAACGTAGTGCTTGGATGTAAACCATTTGGAGCCGATACACAGCCGGTAGACGGTGCGCCAACAGTAGTAAAACTATTGCCGAAAACCCAGTTACTGCGGCTTGTGCCACAGTTCGCCCTGATCCAGAGATAATAAGTTGTGTTGGCATTAAGCCCGTTTAAATTCAACGAAGTTGATGCGTTATTTCCGGAAGGTGATGTGCCACTGTCCGGCATTACGTTAGTCGTAGTGTAATAGTACTGATAGCCATTGTTAGGCGTGGGGCTTGCCGCAGTCCAGTTAAATACCGCCGAAGAATTAGTTACAGAAACCACATTCAGTGCAGACGGTGCGGCACATGCTGAAGCGTCAACACATCTAATCGATTTTGTCCTGATCGAATTATGATAACCGCAGGTTGATGTTGTATGTACCAGATACCGTATTTGCGCAGTATTTGCACCTGATGACCAAATTAATGGGGTTGTTCCACTGGCATAAATGTGAGGTGTTGTACCATCACTTATAGTGATAAAATCCGTCGCTACTGAACTAGTGAATGTATAAACCTTATTAGGCAAAACATTTACCAGGCTATATTCACCGGCCAAAACATTTGTTGAAATGATTTCAGTATTTCCAAAACAACCAGGAGTGTACGGTGTAGTTGGGTTTTCTCCATACAAAGCATAATCACAGCCTGTGGTATTTGCGACAGTCGTGGTAAAGCTTCCGCCGGGCACCCAATTGCTCAGCTCAGGATTGCAATGAGAACGAACCCAATAATAATAGGTAGTGTTGGGCGTAAGCATAGTCAAAACCGCTCTGTTTGAGGTTTGTGAATTACCACTAGGGGCGGTGTTGGCCGTAGGTGGCGTACCTGAAGTATTCACATAGTAATGGCATTGATTGCCTCCTGATGGTAACGTCCAGTTGATGACCGCTCCCGTGCTGGATATGGCAGAAGTGGACAGATTTTGCGGAAGCTGGCAATTTGAAGGAATAAGCCTGGCGGTAATGTAGCGGCTTCGTGCGGTTTGCTGTGTGCCGCAGGACGCATTTGTGCTGATATAATAGCGTATAACCTGCGCTGTTCCTGAATTGTATGTCAATGGTGCAGGGCCGTGAGCAAGGATATTGCTTAAAGATGCATCGGTAATCGTAACATAATCGGTAGGCACCGAAGTTGAAAACACATATTGCCTGTTTGCTATGACATTCACATTTGAATATTGCCCGGCAAATGCCGATGAGTTAATGGTTTCCTGAACCTGGGTATATTGCGGAGTATACGTTTGCGCAGGTGACAGGCCGTATGGTGCATTCGGGCATCCTGCACCCGATGACAGGGTAGTAAACTGTATCGGGCCATGCCATGTCGAATTTGAGGCAGGCAGGCACCTGGAGCGAATCCACATGTATATTGTTGTATTGGATGCGCTATTTGCCAGGGTTACACTATTGGTACTCGTGCTTCCGTTTGGAGTACCCGGATAAGGGTTTAAGTTTATGTTTGTCGTCGTGTAATATTGGTAACCGTTATACGGAGCCGGATTTGGGGCCGTCCAGGTAATCGTTGCTCCTGTCGTGGTAAGCGAAGTAACAACTGCGTTATAAGGAGAATCGCATGGTGTTTGCGCTGTTAATGTAACAGAAAACAATAGCGCCATAATGATACTTGAACTTATTTTTTTAGTTGTGGCTTTTGATCTATGTTTAATCAATTGAAATTTTACGTAAATGTTTAGCATATTTCGTTTCCGTTAAATGAATTTCGTTCCAATCCAATGTATTGACTATTAGAAATCCAAATTTAACTGACGGTTGAAAAACGCCGGCTACCATACACTACATTTTTGATTCAGATGAACCGTCTTTTCTTCGAGTTTTGGATCATCGACCGGATCGTAGTTCTATAATCCGGATCTTAGCTTACCGACTTTCATAAATAATCGTTTAATGTTTAAAGAAACACCAAGTAACAATCCCTTAATTTACTAATATTTACATCATTACACCAAATTTTTGCAACTTATGGCTTTAAAAATATAAGTTTAGAAAAGAATACTATAAGTAATTCTATCCAGTTCAAGAGTAGCTTTGAGAACAACAAAAAACCTAAATCATATTACTATGAAAACGACAACAAAAAAAACAGCTAAAAGTACTTCTGCAAAATCATCGGCTTCAAAAACAACTGCCGCAAAAAAAGGGAAGGTAAAAGCAAAATCATCTGCTGCTGAAGGCCTCCGTGAATTATTCGTCGATTCGTTAAAAGATATTTACTGGGCTGAAAAAACTTTAACCAAAGCACTTCCAAAAATGGCAAAAAATGCCACTACAGAAAAGTTAGTGACGGCAATAAATGACCACCTTTCCGTAACAGAAGAACAGGTAACAAGGCTGGAAGACGTGTTTGCCAGCATTGGCGAAAAAGCGGTTGCCAAAAAATGTGATGCCATGGAAGGATTAATTAAAGAAGGTGAAAGCATTATGGAAGAAACCGAACCCGGAGCTGTACGCGATGCCGGAATTATTGCGGCTTCGCAAAAGATCGAGCATTATGAAATCGCATCTTATGGTACTCTGGCTGCTTTTGCGCGCACTTTAGGAGAAGAGGAAGCAGCGAGCCTCCTGGAAGAAACCCTTCAAGAGGAAAAAGATGCAGACGTAACCCTTACCGAAGCGGCATACAATGATATAAATTTTGAAGCCACTGAAAGCGACGATGAATAACAATTCTCTTCACAAGTAGAAAAACCTGCTACCTATCGTTATGCAGGTTTTTTTATGCCTTAATCAAATTCTTTATATTAATCTAATATATTAATTGCGATTATAGCCTTACTACTCTTTTTTGATCACAAAACCATTTTTTTTGAGAGCGGTTAAAGTTTCGATAAGCACTTCAGATCTGGTACTTCCATCTGAAATGCTGCTGTC
>CAZSDN010000008.1:10330-22220 GCA_964605595.1 uncultured Flavobacterium sp.
GTCGGTCATAACCCAATATCGCACATTCAACAGCGGTGCAGTACCATTTATCCCCGAGAGCACCACGATATTCTTTCGCCCTTCTGACACGACCTTCTCTTCATTTTTAAGCACCTGTTTAACGACCGCTATCGCTTGCCGGTAATCTGAGCCATACTCTAAGCCTATGGTAAAATCCTGCAACAAATATCCACCTAGACATCGCAATAGGAATAATCAATTATTTTTCCATTTTCATCTTTTATGTTGATCTTACCGACTGCCGTGACAAAATTACCTTCGGCGATTAGGTTTTCTACTATAAACTTTGGCGGTTCAACGTAAGCCTTTGCCATATATTGACGAACAGCTTCTTTCCCTTTTAGGATTTTGTCGCCTACAAAATTCCATAGGGTGTCATCCGTGCAGAATTGTAGAAATCCTTCGTTGTCGCCATTTGTTACCGCCGCGTTTGCCTTTTCAAGTATTGCTTTATTATTTTCCATAATATCTTTCTTTCAGTCCCAATGACTCTTACATTAAAGTTACATTAAAAATTGCAAAATGAGGCTTGTGATTAATCGTTTGCGCTTTCTTTTAAAATATTGACACTGTCAATATAAAACTGCAAATCATAAAGACAAATCAATTTCTCATCAGACTCCGGCATCTGAGCCAATTCAACAAAATTGATATTCTCATACAATGATTTCTCGCCGAGCAAATCCTGCATCATGATGAAAATGAACTGCAACAATTTATCGTAATTGGAGTATATTGTAAAGTTCTTCAGGTAGATAATCATATCAATTTTCTTTTCTCCGTCATACTCTAATGGCATAAACTTAAGATCACTGGTTTTTAACGTAATGTCCTGAAAAATATAGGGCGCATCAAGTCCCGCTTCCAGGTCTTCGTAACTGTGCTTTGGCTGAATGAATGTTGTAAACTGCCAGCCTTTTAGACGTGGTGCAGCTGCTACAACAAGTTCAGCTTTCTCAAAATATTCCGGATCTCCGTTTGCTGTAATGATTAGTTGTACTGCCTCAGTTTCTCGTTTGGGAAAGACCATAATGTAATCCAGTCCGGGTGCATAAAAGTGCAGGTGCCAGTTTAGCCAGAATGTGTAATGCTTCTGCTTCTTGGGAGTCAGTGTTCTGATGTTTTGTAGTTGTTTATGGTTGTCGATGAACCATGTCCAGAAATGTTGTATTGCTTTCATAATTTTGATTTAACGTTTGTCTTTAGTGTGTTTGTCATAGGGGACGAGGTTTACCATTTGGCGTAGGCGGCTGCGGACACGAATACCGTAATGTTGTTCAATCTCGCTCGCGGAAAGATTGGTTGTAATATGGGTGGGAATTCTTTTGGCGATGAAAATGTCGTAGCGGCTAAGGATTACTTCTGCAAGCACATTGCATTCGTTGCCATAGTATTTCAGGTTGTTTTCTACACCTAAATCATCAAAGCAGTATATTCTTGGTTCTGACTCGTAGAGTTTTCCCTTACTGTACTTATGGATGGTTCCATAGCCGTCATTGATAAACTCGAAACTGATATCGCGACAGGGCTTGACAATGTATTTCATTTCTGTCGTTGTCAGGTATTTCATAATGTTCATCAGAGAGGTTTTGCCGCAACCTACCGGACCTGCGAGTAAAATTCCTTTTTCGAGATCGAGGCCGAATTGGAAAGCAGCCTGTTCGTCTTTAAGAAAGTAAGCTACCAAGCGGTAAATTACCGGATGGTCAGATTCCAATATTTTAAAATGGCTGCCATATAAATCGACACCTTTCTTTTCTATCCATTGCATTACTTCGAAGTAGCTATAATGGCTCCCCATAATTTTTTCCGGATGAGGTGTCGAGTTGTCGGTTTCCGTCTGTTCGTTCATACGATAGGTATTTGGGTACGTTTAACATCCAATTCCTGGCTGCAGCCGGCCAATCGGTCATTGGGGTTTTCCCTCCGACAAGCCAGCCGATGCTTTGGAAATAATTAAAAAATTTATTGGCTTCGAGATTAGGGAATCGCTGCTCTTCGAAAAAAGCTAACACTTCATTTAGTTCGGGCGGCTGGTGTACCTGACTGCCACTGGCAGTCCTCCTCTTAATCTCAAATGCGGAACTTTTTTGCTGACGGCTTTCAGTCTGCTCCGCAGTGTAGTCAGCGAATGCCGGAGATCGAGATTCCAGTTTTTGATGAAGCAATATGTCGGGCATTTCTTTTGGACTTTCTTCTTTTTTTGCGGAACTTTTTTCTTCTTTTTGATGCGTCCTAGCTTCTAAACCCTGATTCAATTCTACATTATTTTTTTCGGGCTCGCCCAAGTTTGAACCGTTTGCAGTGTTTTGATTGTTTGTATTATTTGTATTGTTTATAGAAGGTACTACGACCTGTTCATCGACCTGTTCAGGACTTGTTTCAGCTGTTGCCTGCGACTTGTCTGCCACCTGTTCAGCGAGAGGTTCAGAATTTGGACTGGCTCGATCTGATTTTAGCATCGGTTTGAGGTCATCGGCAAAATTGAACAGATATACATGACTGCCCTTAAATGGATTGTATGACGGTTCATAGTTGATGTAGCCTTGCGTATGCAAAGCCTTAAGGCATTTGTGATAGGTAGCTTTTGAACTGATTTTACTGATTCGCATTATCTCGTCCCGGGAAATGCTTATCGGGTTTTTGAACCTGTTGCAATTCCAGAACTGGAACAAGGCAATATACAGGCTGACATGCGTAGGGTTAAGCAGTTTGTCTTTTGCTACCTTATCAAAAAAACCAGTGAGGTGTTTGATGTAATTCATAGCGAATTACTTTGAGTTGAATAAAGTCCTTTCGGAACTGACCATATTTTGCTGCATCAGTTTTTCTATATCCTGATGGCCGTAATAAATAATGCCACCGATTCTGGTATACGAAATTGTTTTGTTGATTCGCAAGGTCTGGAGCGTTCCGGGTGAAATGTTAAGTAGCTTTCTGACTTCGCTTGATTTGAGCCATTGCTTTGCCTGATCCGGCTTTAGCTGAAGTATTTCTTTAAAATCCTTCAATAGTAATGCGCGAAACTCATTCAGGTCGTCGCGGGTAATAACTTCAATTGCCATAACGTATGTTTTAAATTGTTATAGCACAAAATTGTTGGAATTGATTTGTTTTACTTCACAAGGCAATCCAACTTGGAATAAAAATAGTTCAAAATTTATCCTTTTTCCTTTTCATCCATTTCAGCTTTAAGTTCTTTAATGAAAAAACTGGCCTCGACTCCTGTCTTTGCGTAAAATGCTCTTGTGAAGTGCTGTGTTGTACTGAACCCAACTTCATCACCCAAAGCCTTATTTGTGTAGTTTCGATATTTCTTATCATTTCTGAGTAATTCAATGACATAATCAATCTTTAAATCGTTTACGTAGTCGTTTGACTTTTTATTGCGATAATGCTTGATGATTTTAGAAATATATTTTGGATTGGATTCGAAAATAATTGCCAACTTTTCCTGTTTCAATCCTTTTTCAAGATAGCCATGCTCCTGTTCAAAGATTTCTATTTTCGATAAGACTGCGTTGACGGCATCTGTATTGATGTCTAGAGATCCTACACTTTCAAAATGCCGTAACTGCGGTTCTTTAGGCTTACCTCTTTTTGCCATATACTCTTTGTACTTTCTTTTGTAACGTCGGTTCTCAAAAAACTTATACGTAAGGTAAATAACCAGTAGGGAAAGAATCACAATGATACAGGTTGCTATAGGTTCCTTTCTTTCTCTGTTTGCAAAGAAATTTCAATTTCTTTTTTTGATGTTAAAAGTTGCTGGGTATTGTATTCTTTATAGATTTTACCAGACAAGTATTTGTAATTTTTATCGAGTACCCGATCAGCGGCCAATAGCCGGTTTATATAATAGAGCTGCGATCGCAGGTCGTCTTTTGATTTATAATAATCAATCAGATACTCAAAATTTTCCCTTAAATCCGGCTGGATAAAATTCTTATCTCCAAATGCTTTATCAACTTTTTGGAAATAGGGAACTGCTTTAGAATATTGATGAAGTCCCCAATAGCTTTTCCCAATATAGAAGTAAGCCAGTGTTTCATTTGCTACATCTTTACTTTGGATAATTCCATTTAAAGATTGATGTAGTTTATTAATTGCAATGCCATAATTTTTCAGATGGTATTGATTCACTCCTTCGGAATGGACAAAGTGTGGGATCGCCTCCGGAATTTCAATCCTAAATGACTCTTTAATTCCAATATTGTTTGTCGCAGTACACAAATCATATTTTTTGAGTTTCATGTAGCATAGCCCAAGATGGTGAATCGAAACTAAATACGCCTCATCTTCCCGGTCCTTGAAATAGTTTACACAATCTTTAAAAAGCGGCAGTGCGTCGATATAAAACCCCAGATAATATTTTACTTTGGCGATATTGAACTTTATCTTATGTAACAAATAGTGGTCGTTACTTTTAGACAACATTCCATCTGCAAGAAGAAAATTATCTAATGCGCTGTTATGGTGCTTTTGGTTATAGAAAACGATACCCTTTGTTAAAAATGCAGACGACATTAATTCATGATCGGATGTTTGCCTTGCGGCATAAACCATACTGTCTGCATAAATCAATTGCAACTCCTTATCTGACTGGTGAAGAATACTCTTGTAAGCATTCACCATCTCTTTCCAGTTCATTTCATTTTTAGCTTTAGCAAGATATGCAGCACTGTAGATTCTTGAAGCACGTTCATCGTGATCGTCGGACTCCAGATGATCAATAAAATAACTATACTCTTTTAGTAAAAGGCTATCTGGAATGTCTTTAGTTAACTGGGCAATCGCTTCCGCACAGAACACAATTATGCAGATTACAGCCAAGTAATTCTTTGCTATCATAATAGATTATATAAGAAAATGGCAAATCGTGGGGTAAATCAAAAAAGCTAAAGTATAAAAATGCGAATAATAATCCGAAAATGGGCTGTTTTTTCCATTTTACGCTTAATAACTATTTAATCATGCAATTATTCAAAATATTGATTTACAGCATTATAGTTTACGTGCCGTTTTGTATTTCCAGAATTGCAAAATCTGATGTTTTGTATTACCGGTAATACAAAACAGAGCATTTGCGAGGGTCTTTAATGCCCGATAGATTTGTCCCGAATTCAAACACAATGGTCTAGTTATGAGCTATTCCAAACGTTCAAATCTCCCGGGCGAAATGAACTGAGAACCAATAAAGTTTCAGTCACATTTTAAAGATCAACAAATGAAAAATTTATCACTATGGAGTGTACTACTTATCATAACACTATTTTTTAGTTCGTGTAATGAAGATTCGCTTATAGCGGAAGCGGACAAGCAGGACAACACCCATCTACTAATGCGTGGAACAGAACTTCCTGACAACATCAACAACACGTTTGACATTGCAGGACAGTTGCATATCGAACTCACTGAAGGTTACTTGTTAACCCATCCAAAAGCTATACCAATAGAAAATACAATTACTATTGTGGAGCTTATTGCTAATCTAAACCCGTCATTTTTATCGCTACGCCCTTATGGTTATGTATTGCCTACTGCCAACAGAGTTGAGCATATAATCAATAATGAAAATGAGGTGATTAATAATTTATCTATATCATCGTCTGCGAAATTGGCACTTTCCCATTTTATCGAAAATCTCATGCTGTATCAGAAAAACAATACTGAATTTTCAGTTGTATATTCCTATATAGTAGATTATGAAACAGATGTAATGCTAAATAATTCATACAACGAAATGGATAAAAGGACATTACTAACGACCAGTTCTATTGCACGGCATGCCATGCATTTTAAACGTAAGCGTAAAAAACCAAGAGACAGGGATTGGGATATTTCCTGGGGTAGTATTATAGCTGGCAGTAGCGGTAGTGAAGAAAGTTTATCACAAGCTGTTTTCATGTCGACAGTTGCAGGTATTAATTTAAACGTTAAAAAATAATTTGGACATTAATCGCTGTATCGCTTGGTACAGCGATTTTTTAATTGTGGAACATTTTAATTGATGTTAGATGAAAGCTTATTCTAAAACCCTTATATCTGAACTCGAGCGCCAGCTGCAATTAATCCATAGCGAAAATTCAGAGCCAATTTTATATTCTGAAAAAGCAATCAAAGTCCTAATTACGATTTTAGAAGAATTGAAAACTAAGTTCTGCACTCACGATTTCCAATCAAAATCGGAAGAAATTGAATTCTTTAAACTCCTGAAGCCACAGTTCACATATAGACTGATATATTATAACGAGATTTTTACCATAGAAAGCAATAAGCCCTACGGTAGCGAAAAGACATTGCGTAAATTTTTCAATAACGAACTCGATAAACTGAAGGACTTTTTTGATGAGAATCTGGATTTTTACAAGTACTATCGAATTGGCAGCACCCATCTGGATAAAAAGTATTTTATCAGGGGCAAGCACGATATTCGGCTGACATTAGACAGTTTCTACTTTCAGGCCGATCATCGATTTACTACTTCCCATGATTATAAAGTCGCACGAATTATGGCGAATGACCTACTCCAGGTTTACCTTGAGAATGAACTTTCCAAAATTCGCAGGAAAAATCCTGAACAGGTCTCATCCAAAGGATTACAAAAATGGACAGGCTCAAAGGTTTCATTAATCGAGCTTATATATGCCTTGCATAGCGAAGGGGTTTTTAACAATGGAGCCTCCGAATTAAAAGACCTAACCGGCTTTTTTGAATCTGCATTTGAAATTAATCTTGGTCAATATCACAGGACTTTCTTGGATATTCGCTCCCGGAAATCGGAAAGAACAAAATTCTTAAACAGCCTGCGGGAAAAGCTATTGAGCAGAATGGATGATGCCGATGAGGTTGCGTAAAGGAGTTATGGGAAATCCATCAATAAATTTAGTAACTTTACTGTATTATGGAAATAGGAATAGATAGCTTTGCTTCGGCAATGTATGGAACCAATAATACGCTTAGCAGCGTAGACGCAATGGAACAATTGCTGGAAAGAATTGAGTTAGCTGATCAAGTTGGGCTGCATGTTTTTGGCATCGGTGAGCATCACAAAAAAGAATTTTTAGATTCTGCAACTGCCGTTATCCTTAGCGCAGCGGCGGCAAGAACAAAAAACATACGCTTAACAAGTGCGGTAACTGTCTTAAGTGCCGCAGACCCCGTAAGAGTTTATCAAAATTTCGCGACCCTTGATTTAATATCCAAAGGGCGAACTGAGATTGTGGTTGGTAGGGGATCGTCAATAGAAGCCTATCCTCTTTTTGGGTTTAACCTTAACGATTATGATCAGTTGTTTAAAGAAAAACTGGACTTGCTCCTGAAGATTCGCGATAACGAATTTATTACATGGTCAGGCAGGTTTCGACCAGCATTGAATAACCTTCCCGTTTACCCGCGCTCACTACAAGAAAAGTTACCAGTTTGGCTCGGTGTTGGAGGCACACCTGAATCTTTTGTGAGAGCAGGAACACTCGGTTTACCCTTAATGGTAGCCGTAATTGGTGGCGAAACACATCGCTTCCGTCCGCTTGTTGATTTGTATCGGGAGGCAGGCAAAGATGCAGGCTATAAACCCGAAGAGCTTAAAGTAGGCTTACATTCCCCAGGTTATGTTGGTACAAGCAGTGAAAAAGCAGTAGCTGATTATTATCCCGGTTATGCAGAACTCTGGACCAAATTAGGAAAAGAACGCGGATGGCCACCGGTAACAAGACCACAGTTTGAATCCCTTATTGCTCCGAGAGGTGTACTCGTAGTCGGCGGACCTGAACAAGTTGCCGAAAAAATTCTACGCCATAGCGAAGCACTGGGAGGAATTTCCAGGTTTACATTTCAGATGGATAACGCAGGACTCACCCATTCTCAATTAATGAGTTCAATAGAATTAATCGGGACAAAGGTTATACCGCTTATTTCCGACAACAAGTAAAATTGATATTCGCCATTATGTCCCGGTAATTTTATCCTGATAAATATTTTTCAAAGTAAGTTTGTCTTTCAAAATTTGCATGTCGTCGCTTACCTTTTTATCCAATATTTTAGCGTAATGCTGCGTTGACTTGATACTTTTATGCCCCAGCATCTTTCCAACACTTTCTAATGGAACACCATTTGTTAAAGTTACTGTGGTTGCAAATGTGTGTCTTGCCACATGGAAAGTCAGATCTTTATTAATTTGGCAAACATCCGCAATTTCCTTCAAATAACTATTCATCCTTTGATTGCTTAGGACTGGCAAAACACATTCTTCATTAAGGCATTTAGGATGACTTGCATATTTCTCAAGGATATCTTCTGCTATCGGTAAAAGTGGAATATGCGAAGGATTTTCGGTCTTTTCTCTTTGTGTGAAAATCCATCGGCTTCCATCAATGCCCAGTGATATTTTTGAGTATGTCAGTTGTTTAACGTCTATATACGCTAATCCCGTGAAACAACTGAATACAAAGATATCGCGGACTAGAGTTAGTCGCGGAGTCAGGAACTTTTTTGAGTAAATTGTCTGTAATTCTTCTTCTGTAAGATAATCCCGTAAGACTTCCTTTAGCTTAACCGTATATTTTTTGAATGGATTTTTCTCCATCCACTCATTGTCTAAGCAAATATTTATGATTTTCTGGAAGTTCTTAATGTATTTGACAGTGGTATTATTGGCGCATCCTTTTTCACTACGCAGGTAAAAATCATAGTCACAAATGAAAGCGTAGTCGATTTCGGCAATATCAATATCAGTCGTACCGAATTTCCATTTCAAAAACTCTTTAGTGTGGCTTAGGGAAGTTTCATATCTGTCAACAGTTCCCTGCGCATATTCCGATGGAACCAACGCCTGCATTCTATTGTTGTGTTCTTTAAAAATCGGAATAAGCATTCTTTGATTTTCATCTTCTCCGATTAACTTCTTTCTCATATTGCTGTAATTGACAGGCAGCCTGTGAATACATAAATCTTTTTCTGCTTCTGAAACTTCTGACTTTAGCTTGTCAAGGTGGCTATTAATTAATCTGGCTTCTTCAGTTTTTCCTTTCATTTTCGTCGCCTCGGTAGACCATGTTGAGGGATCAACATGTTTTGTAGTGCTTCTCTCGATTCGCTGGCCATCAACAGTTATCCTTTGAAAAATTGGAACTAGTCCTTTACTGTTAGGTTTGGCTCTTTTGATGTAAAAGAGATTTGTAATTGTTGCATTCATTTGTGGTATCTTTTTGACATTAATAATTTACATTAAGTATCAAAGCAAAACAAGATGTTCATTTTCTGAACAGGCTGATTTTACTGGGGTTTCCCGACAATTCGGGGTACCAAAATAAATTAGGTCTTTGGTACCCCGAATTGTACCCCGAATGCATTGGTATTAAATGAATAATTTTGACTTGGCAGAAAATAAAAAAACCCGAAAACGCTACGTTTTACGGGGTTTTGAAATATTTTAAATGACATTTTGCAGAGAGGATGGGATTCGAACCCACGATGCAGTTGCCCACATACAAACTTTCCAGGCTTGCTCCTTCAACCACTCGGACACCTCTCTAAGTTGCGGGTGCAAATAAACAAAAAAATATCTCAGCTAACTAAATAAAAAAATACTTTTTATTCGATTTCTCCCCGAAGCGAAGTTTCAAAAATCGTCTTGAAAACATTGTGCGAAACATTCTGCCCAAGCAAATACATCAATTTAGTAATTGCTGCTTCTGTCGTAATGTCTTTACCCGATATCACTCCGATTTTCTTCATCGACGTACTCGTTTCATAATGCCCCATGCTCACGCTTCCGCCGGCGCATTGAGTGACATTTACAACATGTAATCCGTTTTGGATGGCCTTTTTCAGAAGTTTAATAAACCATTCGTCAGTTGGTGCATTTCCTGCACCGTAGGTTTCAAGCACAATTCCCTTTAAATCCGGGATATTCAAAATTGCGGTTAAAACCGGTTCACTGATTCCCGGAAACATTTTTACAATTGCAACATCATTATTCAGTTGCTTATGGATGACGAGTTTCTTTTTAGTCCTTGAAAAACCCAGTTCTCGATTGAATTTCAAGTGTACGCCCGATTCTGCCAGTGACGGGTAATTTGGCGAAGTAAATGCGTTAAAATGTTCCGCATTGATTTTCGTCGTACGGTTTCCGCGGTATAATTTGTATTCGAAATAAAGGCAAACTTCACTGATTACAGGTTTACCTTTTTCCTGCAAAGATGCGATTTGGATTGCCGTGATCAGGTTTTCTTTCGCATCGGTGCGCAAATCTCCTATTGGCAGTTGCGATCCGGTAAATATGACGGGTTTCGACAAATTTTCAAGCATAAAACTCAGCGCTGAAACCGAATACGACATGGTGTCCGATCCGTGAAGCACGACAAATCCGTCAAATTCCGCATAATTTTCTTCGATGATTGTAGCTATTTTCGTCCACATTTGCGGATTCATATTCGAAGAATCAATCGGATTTACAAATGAAATCGTTTCAATATCACAATCCAATTGCTTGAGCTCGGGAATCTTCTGAAGCAATTTACTAAAGTTAAAAGCTTTTAGCGCGCCGGTTTCAAAATCCTTCATCATCCCGATCGTTCCGCCGGTATAGATTAAAAGTATCCTCGACTTAGACTGCATCAGTATATTTTAATTTATTGATGACCGGATTGGCATACATCGACAAAAATCCCTGAACCTGTAACGGATTGTTTTCGTCAATGCGTATTTCAAGGCGGCGCTCAAAAAGTGATTTCTCATTTTCAGTGTACATCGCAGCATATTTATCGGTTTTATACAATAAATCGTATGCGATATAATTGGTCGGCCAGAGTTTATATGTGGTCAAAATCGAATCGTCTATCGCTTGCGCCAAAGCCAATATTTGCTTGTTTGAATTATCATGTTCGGCTTTGATAGCCTCGATTTCAGTATCAAGGACATCGCCAACGTGTATATGGATTCTCTTTTTCTGCCCCATAATTCCGCTTAAAAGCGTCATGAAATCCTCATTTTTTTCCTTGATGTAAGTTTCGTTGTTCGCTTCTGCCATAAGCTGCGGCATTTTGAGCGCGTCAGTAGGATCATATTCGTATGATATCGAAACCGGGACAATTTTCACTTTTCTGAAATAATCCATCATGTCACTTTCATCCGAGCCCATCGCAAGCATTTTTAAAACACCCGAATGTGTTGCATCATTCCCGTCTTTGGTGCGTCCTTCACGTTGCGCGATCCAGACAGAGCGGTTTTCACGAAGCAAAAGTTGTGCGATATATTCAGACATCAGCTTCGAGCTTTGCAATAATTCCCTTGGCGAAAGCCCGCGTAAAACAAGGAAATTCCTATTCAGTCTTGAAAGCGTATGCAAAAATTGCTTCTTTACCAGATTGTCGCCAATTGCCGAAGCCGTCATCACCAAACCGTGCTGAAAAAGCGCCACATTGAGCAACGATGTATCGAGAATAATATCGCGATGATTCGAAATAAATAAGTAAGGCGTGTTTTTATCAAGCTTTTCAAAACCCGAAGTCGTTAAACCGTCAGAGCTTCGCTTCAAAACCTGCTGAACCGATTCGTAAATAAAATTACACTGAAAATCACGAATGGAATGGGTTCTCTTCAATTGATCCTTCCAGACATTTTCGTCAACATCGGGAAAGGTAAAACTCATCAATGCGTGCATCATCGGATGGTTTACGACTTTTTGAATGACATCATTTACTTCGGCGTCATAAAAAGGGCGAATAGCATCAAATTTCTGCATTTGGTTTTAGTTTTTTGGTATAACAAAAGAACAAAATTTTATTTACATTTTCTTATTAAATTCCGAAAACGGCTTTTGAATTTTCAGTAGTTATCCGTGCAATTTCTTCGGGCGGGAGATTGTAAA
>CAZSDN010000008.1:22230-22860 GCA_964605595.1 uncultured Flavobacterium sp.
AACATTTACAATATAAGCGCTTTCATTTCGCTTGCCACGGAAAGGAACCGGTGCTAAATAAGGAGAATCTGTTTCAAGGACAATGTTTTTAATATCGATTTGGTTCAGAAACTGGTCGATTTTTCCGTTTTTAAACGTAACAACTCCGCCAATCCCGAGTTTCATATTAAAAGAAATTGCCTGTAAAGCCTGTTCGTGATTTCCGGCAAAGCAATGAAAAATCCCAAAAAGACCGTCGGATTTTTCTTTTTCCAAAACCTCAAAAATCTCGTCAAAAGCTTCACGGCAATGAATGTTTATCGGAAGCTTATATTTTTTTGCCAATTGAATCTGCTTTTGAAAAGCGATTTTCTGGATTTCCAAAGTCGTTTTATCCCAATACAAATCGATCCCGATTTCGCCAATAGCGTAAAATTTCCGTTTTGAAAGTTCGGCTTCGACATGCGCAAGTTCTTTTTCATAGTTTTCCTTGACATACGTTGGATGCAAACCCATCATCAGGAAAATGTTTTCGGGATATTTCGCTTCCAGATCATACATTGAAGCCGTATAATCCGAATCAATTGAAGGAATAAAAAAACGTGAAACTCCAGTATTTATAGCGCGCTGAATCATCTCATCGCGGTCATT
>CAZSDN010000008.1:22870-40889 GCA_964605595.1 uncultured Flavobacterium sp.
CCGGAATTCTTCGCTGTAAATATGCGTATGTGTATCGGTAATAATCATGATTTTGAAAAACGCAAAGTTACAATTTGTATAAAACGTATCCTTTAAATAACCGAAAAGTTATTGTAGGCTTTTTTCTGTTAATTTTACATTCCTAAACAACATTGCGAAAATAAATGCGTTTTACATTTGCCGATTATCAATCAAAAAACGAACATTAATCAAATGAATTTAAAATTCACAATCATTCAGTTCTTACTGTTGCTGTTTACTGTTTCAGGGTTTTCACAAGAGAAGTTTACAATCAGCGGAACAATCACCGATGCTCAAAACAACGAAACCCTGATTGGCGTAAACATTAATGTTCCCGAGTTGAAAATTGGAACGACTACTAACGAATATGGTTTTTATTCGCTCACTTTGCCCAAAGGAAACCACAAGATCGAGATCAGTTACGTAGGTTTTGAAACCGAAATCCAGGAAATCAATCTCGACAAAAACACCAAACTTTCATTTCCGTTGTCGGGAAACAGCGAAAATCTCGAAGAAGTCATCATTACTGAAAAACGGAAAACAAATATCCGGAAACCCGAAATGAGCGTCAACAAGCTTTCGGTCGAAACCATCAAAAAAATGCCCGTGGTTTTAGGCGAAACCGATGTTTTAAAATCAATTTTATCGCTTCCCGGAGTTACAAATGCAGGCGAAGGCGCTTCCGGTTTTAATGTTCGCGGCGGCGGTGCTGACCAGAATCTTATCCTTTTGGATGAAGCGACGATTTACAATTCATCGCACGTTTTTGGTTTCTTTTCGGTTTTTAATGCCGATGCGATAAAAGAGCTGAAATTGTACAAAGGCGGAATCCCGTCCCGTTTCGGAGGCCGCGTTTCTTCCGTTTTGGACGTGTACCAGCGTGATGGAAATTCGAAAGAATTCCACATGAATGGCGGTATCGGGCTCATTTCAAGCCGGCTTCTCGCCGAAGGCCCGATTGTTAAAGATAAAGGATCGTTCCTTATTGGCGGCCGCGGATCGTATGCGCATTTGTTCATGAAGCTCGCCGACAATGATAATTCGGCTTATTTCTATGATTTGAATGCAAAGCTCAATTATAAAATCAACGATAACAACAGCCTTTATCTTTCGGGATATTTTGGGCGCGATGTATTTTCGATTGCCGAAAGTTTCAGCAATACGTATGGGAATTCTACTTTAAATGTTCGCTGGAACCATTTGTTTACTGATAAGCTTTTCTCAAATCTTTCCCTTATTTACAGCGACTATTATTACGGATTGGATCTTGATTTGTTTGGGTTCAATTACACTTCGGGAATCAAAAATTATAACCTGAAATACGATTTCAAAAATTATATTTCAGACAAACTAAAACTGGCTTATGGCGTCAATGCCATTTATTATGATTTCAATCCCGGAAAAATACATCCGTCGTCGCCGGAATCAGGAATCAATGCTCAGGAATTTCAGAAAAAATATGCGTTCGAACCCGCGGGATATATTGAGGCTGAACATACGCTGACTAAAAAACTTTCAGTAATGTATGGCGCTCGGTACAGTTTATTTTATCGTTTGGGCTCCTCAGACGTGAATATTTATGAAAACAATCAGGCGGTGGTTTTTAATGAAGCTTTTCAGATTTATGAAAAAGGAAATGTAATCGGTACAAAACATTACAAGAAAAATGAAACGATTGCTTCTTATGTAAATTTAGAGCCAAGAGCCGCGGTTTCGTATGCCTTGAACGATAATGAATCGGTTAAAACCAGTTACAACAGAATGGTGCAATACCTTCAGCTGGTTTCAAATACTGCTTCGCCAACGCCTTTGGATATCTGGACGCCAAGTGATAATTTCATCAAACCGCAAATTTCAGATCAGGTGGCTTTGGGTTATTTTAGAAATTTCCATAACGATGATTATTCGCTTGAGCTGGAAACATTTTACAAAACCGTAAAAAACAGGATTGATTATATTGACGGCGCCGATTTGATTGCAAATGAACATGTGGAACAAATTCTTTTAAACGGAAAACAGCGCGCCTACGGATTAGAAATGCTGTTGCGTAAAAACACCGGAAAACTGAGCGGCTGGATTGCCTACACGCTTTCACGATCCGAACAGCAAACTCCGGGAAGGACTGCTGCTGAAACCGGAATCAATAATGGCGAATGGTACAAAACCGGTTATGACAAACTGCATAATTTAGCTGTTACGGCTTCGTATGATTTGAACCCGAAATGGTCGTTTGGGGCAAATTTCGCATTGCAATCGGGCCAACCCGTAACATATCCTGACGGTTATTATGAATACCAGGGAATCACGGTTCCGAGTTATGGACAACGAAACGAGAACCGCCTTCCGGCCTATCACCATTTGGATTTATCGGCAACTTATACGCCAAGGCCAAACAAGAAAAAAGGATGGCAAAGCGAATGGGTTTTCAGTATTTACAACATATACAGCAGGAAAAATGCGGCATCGATCAGCTTCCGCCAGGATGAGCTAACCGGGAAAAATGAAGCGGTGCGGCTTTCGATTTTCGGAATTGTTCCCGGCGTAAGCTATAATTTCAAATTCTAATCAGTCATGAAAAATTTAAGATACATCTCTTTTTTAATTATTGCAATTTTCACTTTAAGCTGTGAAGATGTTGTCAATGTCGATTTAAAAACCGCTAATCCAAGGCTTGTTATCGACGCTTCCATCAACTGGGAAAGCGACACTGCCGGAAGCGAACAAACAATCAGGCTTACAACAACCGCCGGGTTTTATGACCCGAGCGTTCCGGTTGTATCGGGCGCAATGGTTTCTGTTACAAACACCGATACTAATATAGTTTTTGATTTTACTGAAGATCCCGGAACTGGAAATTACATTTGCACCAATTTCGAGCCTATAGTGAATGCGAATTATAAATTAACCGTAATTCATGACGGCGAAGAATACACGGCAACCGAAACACTTAAACCGGTGGTCCCGATTGATAAAATAGAGCAAAAAAACGATGGCGGATTTACAGGCAGTGATATCGAAATCAAGATTTTCTTTACAGATAACGGCGAAACAAGGGATTTTTACATGATGCGTTACAAGCCTTCGTTTACTGCAATTCCGATGTATGGGATTACAGACGATGAATTTTATCAGGGAAACCAGTTTTCCGATTTTTTCTTTCATGAAGACTTAAAATCCGGGGACAATCTGGATGTTACAATTTTCGGGGTTTCGCAACAATATTATAATTACATGAATTTGTTGCTTGATGTCGCCGATCCTGGCGGGCCTTTTTCAACCACGCCGTCAAAAGTAAGAGGAAACATTGTTAATGTAACCAATGCAAAGAATTTTGCGTTTGGGTATTTCAGGTTGTGCCAAACCGATACGATGAATTATCTGGTTCAGTGATTCTTCTTAAACGAAAAGAATGCGATCAAAGCACTGGTAATCATAAGTGCGCCGGCCAAAATAAATGGAGCGCCCGGAAACTGGAACGGCGCTTCATCGTGTGTAAAGTAGTAAAAAATATTCGACATCAACGGCGGGCCAATGATTGCCGAAGCGCTCATCAAACTTGTTAAAGTTCCCTGTATTTCTCCTTGTTCCGATGGCAAAACCGATTCGGAAACAACCGCCTGCAAAGCCGGGCCTGCGATTCCGCCCAAACAATACGGAATCAGGAAAACGAACATCATCCAGCTTTCGGTGGCAAAAGCAAACAGGAACATTCCGAGCGCGTATAAAAACATTCCGAGGTAAATGCTTTTTTGGTTTCCAAGTTTCGGATTGATCCAGCGAATGAGAACGCCTTGTACAATTCCGACTAAAAGTCCGACGATCCCGAGCGAAATCCCAACCATTTTTTCATCCCAGTTAAAACGGTAAATTGTATAAAAACTCCAATTCGAATGTACCGCATGCGCCGCAACATAAAGGATAAAAATCGCTATGATCAAACCTAGAAGCGAAGGATAATTACGCAAACGAAGCAAGGCACCAATTGGATTGGCGCGTTTCCATGAAAACTCGCGGCGGTTTTTCTGCGGTAATGATTCGGGCAGGATAAAATATCCGTAAAGGAAATTCAGCATACATAAAACCGCCGCCGCATAAAACGGGACACGCGAGCCAAATTGCCCAAGCAATCCGCCAATAACAGGCCCGATAATAAACCCAAGCCCGAAAGCGGCACCGATTAACCCGAAGTTCTTCGCACGGTTTTCATTCGTGCTTATATCGGCAATATATGCCGAGGCCGTTGTAATGCTGGCACCGGTAATTCCCGCAATAATCCGTCCGACGAAAAGCCATGCGATTGTTGGCGCGACCGAAAGGAAAAGATAATCGAGCGCAAACCCGAAAAGCGAAATCAGGATTATTGGCCTCCTTCCGTATTTATCGCTTAAACTTCCGATGAGCGGCGCAAAAACAAATTGTGTGATCGAATAAGCGAAAATCAGCCAGCCGCCGTATTTTGCCGCTTCGCTGATATCGGCATGAATAAGTTCTTTAATGAGTTTTGGAAGGACCGGAATGATGATTCCCCAACCCGTGATGTCAATAAGCATCGTAACGAAAATAAAACCTATGGCCGCCGATTTCTTGCTGTTTTTCATAATTTTCAAAAAGAAGCTAAAGCTACAAAAAACCAATTTACCATATAAAAAAACCGCCAGCATTTGGCAGTTTTTATAATTAGTCTAAATCGTCCAGCAGCTTTTGCGCTTTGTTGTAATCTTCGGCGTCAGGCGGAATCTGCTCAAGGATCATTTTGCAGTCTTCCTTATTTTCCTGTTTTAATTTTGAAAGCGCAAGATACCAGGCGGCTTTGTATTTATAAGAGGAATTTCCTTCGATAATTACATTAAGTAATAAATCTGCCTTTGTAAAATCGGAAATTTCCACAAGAGAAATCGCATAGAAATACTGTAGTTCCGGGCTGTTTTCGATGTTGATTTTCGAGAACGTTTCAACAGCTTTGCCGTATTTTTTTTCGTTGAAATAATTCTGGGCATTTTTCAGGTTTTCATCATCATTCCCGCGCTCAACAAACATTGCTGTTTCATGATTATTGTAATCTGTATATTCCGGAGTTTGGTTTTGTAAAAACATCCACGTTCCGATGAATAAAACCAACGAGGCAGCAATTCCGCTAATCCACGGATTAAATCGGATGACTTTTGTTTTCTGAAGTTTGCTTTCAGTAAAATATCCATTCGAAACTGAGGCAAGATTTCGTTTGAAAACATCAGTTTCGTCCGAAAATTTATTATTCAGGAAATGTGTGGTTTCTTTATAAATCTCAAATTTCTCACGAATCGCTGCATTGTTGTAAAGCCGGTCCTCAAACTCGGTTTTTTCATTTTCGGGCATTTCGTTATTCAGGTAACGGTCGAATGCGATGTAGATTTCTTCGTCCATGGCGTTAGTTTTTTAGGGCTTTGTAGCGATTGGATTCCTGGATGAGTTCGGTCAGTTTTCCTGTGCAAAGCGATTTTTTCTTGCGTACGTAAGCGTAGGTCACGTTCAGTTTTTCGGCAACTTCCTCCATTGTTTTTGTAACGAAAGACAGTTTGAGCAATTCCCGGCATTTCTCGCCGATCTTTTGAAACATTTCTTCAAACAATTCCTGTCTTTCATCAAAATTTTCGGTTTCGGAAGCCATTTCATGAACGGATTCATCAATAGATACATTTTCAATTTCAATTGTTACCTGTTTGTTTGAAGACTTTTTGAGTTCGTTGAGCCAGCGCCTTTTACAAAGCAAAAAGAAATAAGCATCGAAAGGACAAGTAAGCTGCAAACCGGAAGTTTTGGCCTGATTATAAATTACAATTAAAACTTCCTGGATAACATCGCGGGCGGCATCTTCATCGCCTGAATTAGTACGGACATACTGAATCACTTTTGGCGCAAATTTCTTATAAATCGACTGGATAATCCTGGAATCATTCTGGATCAATCCATCAATGTAAAGCTGGTCGGGATGCAATTTCTTGTCGCTCATATCCTTTGTTTACAGCTAATTTAAAAAAAATTGACTGATGATGGGTAACAAATTCCAAATGGTTTTGATGTAATGGTATAAATCAGATTTAACCATTAAAAAATAGAAACCATGAAATCACCGATTCACATCAGTAAAAATTTTAAACTGCTTTTTCTTTTTACGGCTTTGACCTTTATGTATTCGTGCAATGACGATGATCCGCTTCCGCAGCCATTGCCTTCCTGTGTAACCGCGAACAGCGATTTCAGCCAGGTCTATTCGGCAACACTTGCAAGCAATATTGCTTTTTTAGATCAGACAACGATGGATTTGCAAACGCACGAATATACTTTCAGCGTGGCTTCAAACGAGACGGTTTGCTCGGTAGGTTATCAGGGAAATGCAGTTTTATTTGCGAACAATGTTCCTTATACGATTGAGATTTATGACAATACGAACAGTACAATCGTTTACAGCGGAAACCATGTTTTTGACAGCGTTG
This sequence comes from uncultured Flavobacterium sp., assembly GCA_964605595.1. GTDB lineage: Bacteria > Bacteroidota > Bacteroidia > Flavobacteriales > Flavobacteriaceae > Flavobacterium. The sequence continues at coordinate 29,365 of CAZSDN010000008.1, forward strand.
CCACAGATTACCAACCAATTACCGCCACTCCGCTAGTCGCAGGAAATTCGTATACGATCCGGAGAACCGTGAACAACTATCTCGGAAACATCGGAAATACCATTGGACGAATGGTGCGCTTTGACGGATCAAATCCTTTCCCGGTAACGCAATCCGGAATGACAATTACCGCTTCCGACTTTTATGGAACCGGCGGGCCTGTGCCAAATTTCGGGCTTCCATACATCGATATCATTTTTCAATAATTTTTTTTTCAAAAACAAGGGTAACAATTTTTAAACCCAATTGATATAACTATATAATCAAAAATTAATATTTAAAACTTAGAAATCATGAAAACACAAATTCACACATTAAGAACATTCGGAATTTTACTTTTATCTGCAATCGCATTTGTAAGCTGCCAAACAAACGACGACGTCGACTCGCCTAACAGCGTAACACCGCCAACCGCATCGGAATTCAGAGCAATCCAGGAGGCGGCTCTTGAAAGCATCACGCAACATTTTGAATTCGAAGCCGGAAACGGAACTGTAACATTAACATCCGAAAAAGGAGTAACCATTTACTTTCCAGGCAACTGTTTAACATTAAACGGAAATCCTGTAACCGGAACAGTTGATTTGGAATATGCTGAACTTTTTGACCGCGGAACTATGGCTGCAACCAATAAACCAACCATGGGAAGAATGCCAAACGGGGATTTAGCACTTTTGGTTTCAGGCGGGGAATTCTACATCAATGCGACACAAAACGGACAGCAACTGGCAATAAACTGCAATATGAACCTTGTTGTTCCCGGAGCTCTCACAGACGGAATTGACAACGCAATGATTCTCTGGACAGGCGTAATCAATGAAGAAGGCGAACTGGTTTGGGAACGCAAAGACAATCCTAATGGCGCAGACGGCGGCGTAAACGGAGAAGGCGATAATTATTTTGTAAACATCGGGAACTTCGGATGGACAAATGTTGACCGTTGGTACAGCGATCCAAGGCCAAAAACCACAATTCTTGTTGACGTTCCTACAGGATATCACAATACCAACAGCTCGGTTTATCTTTCCTACGATGGTGAAGGAAGCGCATTGGCAATGCTTGATACTTTTACAGACGGATTATTTAGTGAGCACTACGGGCAAATTCCAATCGGATTGGCTTGCCATGTGATTTTCGTAACCGAACAAGATGGCGAATATAGGTATGCGATTAAAGCCGCAACAATCGCAGCAAACGATATAATTACTTTCACTTTAAGTGAAACCACTACAGGCTCACAAGAAGAATTAATCGCCGCTATCAATGCTGTTCAATAAATAAATCCGACAATATTTTTAAGAAAAGTGATGCTATTCCGCATCACTTTTTTTAAATTTATAGAACCTAAAACCCTGATTATGAAAAAATCGTTACGCATACTGCTGTGGATTTTTTTTATAAGTCCGATGCTTTTCGCACAAACCAAAGCCAAAGACACGGTTACCCGAAAAGCCGAAATCAAAATTGACCAAAAAGGGAACCTTGTTTCACTAAAGCCCGAAACACCGCCATTGGTTCAGATTGCCGGCGCGCCAAAAGCCTATTATTCACATTTCTGGGAATTTGGCGACGGGAATTTCAGCAAGGATGCAAATCCGAAACATAGTTATAAAAAGAAAGGCGAATATAATGTTCGGCTTTCGGTCACAAACAATTACGATAACGGAAAGCCGCCAGCTTCACGCCCGAAAAAAATTGCGGTAAATGATATTTCAGACAATACTTATAACAATATCGCAACGATTATGGATTCAAACGGATTTATGCTTTACAATCACCGCGAACCCGTTCCTGAAGAAGAAATGATTGTTGTTTTGAGTTACCAGAATCAGCTTGATTATGTAACCGAAGGAAAGCTTTACCTGTTTTTCAACGATAAAGAATTCAAGAACGATAATTTCGAATTAACCGAATTCCGCGCCCATGCAAACGAACGCGAAGTCAAAGAAGACGGTTTGGTGATGAACGATCTGGAAAATTCGGGCATGTATGTCGCTTCCAGTGAAAACCAGTTCAGGCGAAAAGCGTTCAATCCTGAAAACGAAAATCTCGATCTTTCTTTGGAAGAAGCTAAAAAAACCTATAAAAACGTATCGGTTGTGGAATTTGACAATATGGATCCGGGCGAAACGCGAAACGTTTTCTATTCATTCAAAACCACGCCCGAAATGATCAAGGACACGAGCGCAACGGTTACCATGCGTGGAATCTACGTTCCGAACCGGAATTACAAAAACCATAAAACAAAAAAGCTTGAAATGGAAATCGTCACTTCGCACGATCCAAACAAAATGTCATCGAATGGCGCTTTTATGAATTACCGCCTGGTTCGCTTCAAGACGCTGAATTTTAAAACGCGTTTCCAGAATGACGGTGAAGGCCCGGCAAGAACGATCCGTCTGGAAACCGATGTTCCGGAAATTTTTGACAAGAAAACATTCAAGGTTGTCGATATGTATCCGAAATGCCCGATTTGCCCGAAAGGCGAAGAAGTCAATTACAGCTGCCTCGATACGATCATAAAACAAAAGCAGATCCATTTTATCTTTAAAAATATTTACCTTCCGGGAAGCAACCAAAAAAACGTGAAAGAACGCGACAGCACAAAAGGTTTCGTAAAATACAGTATGAAATTCAGCAAGGATTTCCACAAGGTAAAAACCAAAAGCCGCACCGCGATTATCTTCGATAAGAACGAACCGATTATTACAAATTATGCAGTAACGCGTTTTTTACCCGGAATTTCGATTGGCGCAAAAGCCGGTTACAATTCGTATCCTACATTAGAAAATTCCCGGAATTATTTTGTTGGCGCAACGCTTTCGCCTTTCAAATCCTATCGCGGTTACTGGCAGGTTGAATTAATGGTCGCGGCGCATTCGTTTGACGAACTGAAAAACAGTAAAAACCTTTTCACCGATATTGGCGCAAACGGAAACCTGGTCAATGTTCTACAGGACGTTTCACAGAAAAAGGAATTTCAGAATTTTGTGATTTACGCCGTTCCGTTTTCGTACCGTTACAACCTGAATAATTATATCGGATTGGGCGCGGGCGTTCAATTGAAAATCGACGGATCGCAACAGGCCGATGTTACTACTTCGGCTGTTGGATATGATTATTTTCCACAGGAACCAACGGTTCCGCCACGGCGAAATGAAAAATACGATATAGCACAAACAACTGAAAAAATACCTGCTAAAAGTTTTGCTGATTTCCAGACCGGAATTTTTGCCGATATTACTTTAGGTTTTGCGCGCATCGGGCCGAGCGTTGGTTTCCGTTATGTCCATAATTTAACCGACCCTGAGCCGCAATTGCATTTGTATGGAATCTGGAAATTTTAATCCATGAAGAAAGCAGTTTTAATTTTGTTTTTCTTTATTCCGGTTATATGTTCCGGACAGGAGGATAATTTGAAAAGACAACGGCAGGAAAACAATCTTGAAAAATACATCTATTCGGTTTTGGATGAATTCCTTTCAAATCCTTCGGAAGAAAATTTGAAGTCGTTACCTGGTTCGTTTTGGCGAAAGCCGGAAAATGATGCTGAAAAACTGGCTTCGGTTGTGCTTTTGTGTAATCGGGCGTATTATGAAAACCGGTTCGGGAAAACATTCCAGGCGGTTGATTCGTATGAAAAAGCATGGAAAACCTTCAGTGAAAACAAGCTCAAAGATTACGATATTATTGAATTTTGCCTGAAACCACTCGGGAATTTATATATAATTTTAGGTGATTACGACAATGCCGAAAATACCATAAAACAGTATTATTTTATTGCAAACCAGCAGAAAAACCAATCCCAGAAAATTGCCGCGGTTTTAAATTTATCCAATGTTTACCAAAGTTCAGGCAAAGTGGAAACAGCAATTGAATTACTGGAAAACATTTTACGGACAGAAAAAACCTCATCTACGCAAAAAGGAAAAATCCTGAATAATTTGGGCGCTTCTTACATCGGTTTGCGAAATTGGACAAAAGCCAAAACTGCTTTGGAAACCGGCATCGGATTGTTACAAAAAGACAAAAATGAATCGGAACCGCTTTCTAACTCTTTTCGGAATTTGGCTTCGGTTTACAGCGAATTGAATGAAAACGAAAAAGCGGCATATTATTTTGAAAAAGCGCGGCTTGTATTTCTGCTTACTCCGAACCCGGAACCTCGAAAACAGGCTAAACTTTATTATGACAAAGCACTCTTCCTTTACCGGCAAGGAAAATTTTCCGAATCAAAGCAGGAGATCCAGGCTGTTTTCAAAAAATTAATTGCCGATTATAATGCACGATCTTCAATTCCTGAAAAGAAATCGCTTTACGCAGAAACCGTTTTGCTCGACGCGTTGGATCTTCAGGCAAAACTGTTTTCAGAAGAAAAACAATATGAAAAAGCATTGGAAACGTATTCGCTTTCATTGCATGTAGAAACCTTGTTTGCACCGCTTTTTGTATATGAAAACACAAAGTTGCTGACGCAGATCCGCAATAGGAAAAGAACCGAAAAGTGCCTTGCGATTTACGAAAACCTGTATAAAAAAACTAAAAACCAGAAATGGATTGAAAGCGCATTTTTACTTTCAGAAGTGACAAAATCAAATGTCCTGAAAGAGCATATTTCACGTTCAAAAACAATTTCGCCTAAGGAAAAACTACTGCAAAAGCAATTTCAGGACTGGAACAATGTAATCGTAAACGAACAACAGAAATTTGAAAATGCCGATGTTTCAAAAATCAATGAAGCGATAAAAAAACAGAATGAGCTTGCGGTTTTATTGAAATCGATCCGGTCAAAAAGCACTTTCGTTTCCGAAGAAATCAGTCTGGAAAAACTGTATTCAAAATTAAAAAACGACGATGCTGAAATGGTTTCCTATTTTGCGGGATTTGATAAAATATACAGCTTTTCTGTCAAGCAAAATTCGGTTAAAATGAATGTTTTTGACAAGGAAAGTTACAACAGGATTTTGAATTTTGTTTCCTATTTTGATTCGGCCGATAAAATTACCAATGACATTTCAGGTTATCGAAAATCAGGTTTTGAAATATACAAGTTGCTGCAACTTCCGCAGAAAACCAATCCTAAAAACCTCATCATCATCCCTGACGGATTGCTGAATTTCGTTCCGTTTGAAGCATTGCTTACAGCAAATTCCACGTCGTCAGATTTTTCAAAGATGCCCTATTTGCTGAATGGCTTTAGGGTTGCATACAACAATTCGGTTGCTTTTTATGTTGACGAAAATGCATTCCGTTTTGAAAAGGAAAATATATTGGGAATTTTTCCGGTTTTTGAAAATTCACCTTTGGAATTACCGTTTTCAAAAGAAGAACTAAAAGCGATACGGGGAAAATTCGACGGAAACTATCTTGAAAACAAAGACGCAAATTTCAGGAACTTCAGGAATCAGGCTTCGGCGTTTTCAATTTTACATCTTTCTACACATGCCGATGCGGGCGATTTAGAAACGCCAGCCGGCATCCGGTTTTCCGACCGGGAAGTTTTATATTCCGAATTGTACAATCTGGATATCCATCCTGACCTGGTGGTTTTGAGCGCGTGCGAAACCGGGATCGGAAAGCTTTACAAAGGCGAAGGCGCGATGAGTGTCGCAAGAGGTTTTCAGTTTGCAGGCGCGCGGAATTTGTTGTTCTCATTGTGGAAAGTCAATGATTTTACGACATCGGTTCAAATGTCCGGTTTTTATAAAAATATTAAAAACGGGTATTCTTATTTCGAATCCAGCCATAATTCCAAAACCGATTACCTCAATAGTGAAAAGATCCCGAACGCGAAAAAATCACCTTATTACTGGGGCGCAATGGTTTATTATGGAACTTTGGAACCGAAACCGAATGCGAACTATTTATATTATTTTTCACTATTATTAATTCCCATTGCTTTATTTTTGATTTTTAGAAAATTCAGGAAAAAGAATGGAAAAGTTGCAGGAACTGCTCAAAAAAAATAACTATCGGAAAATCAAGTTCAAGATTACAAAAACCCAGCATTTACTGATCAAAGCGAAAATTAATGGCGTGACGGGAAGTTTCATTTTAGATACGGGCGCGTCGAACAGCTGTGTTGGTTTTGATTGTGTGGATTTATTTCTCCTGGAAGCGAGAAAATCAAAAACAAAAGCTTCGGGTGCGGGCGCAACCGGAATGTTTACGCAGCTTTCTTTGAAAAACAAGCTTCGCCTTGGCCGTTGGGAAGATGAAAATTTTGACCTCGTTATTTTCGATTTATCGCATGTAAACGAAGCGCTCACACAGCATAAGGCAAAACCTGTAAACGGGATTATCGGCGCGGATATCTTACTGAAAGGGAAAGCAATTATTGATTATTACAATTCGTATTTGTATTTGATGAAATAAGATGCAATGCTTAAAATAAAAGTAGTGTCCTGAAATAGTATGGATAGCATAAGTTCAAATGAATACTTAACAAAATATGTGGAATTACCGTACTTAGAAAAATGTGTTCTTTTGTATGGGATATAATGCTTCCCCTTCCCTGAAGGTAAGATACCATTTCCCCGTGACACAATTTTATGGAAAAACCGTCTTTTTTCTAAATTTTTGAACAACACCGTCATTTTAGGACAATACTGAAATAAAAAATCCCATCGTTGTGATGGGATTTTTTTATAAACTTGCTTTGACAGTTATAGCTCCAAAGCTTTTTTAGGATCGTTGTTCATTAACAATTCTGCAGGATTTTCCAAGCCTTCTTTTACTGCCACAAGGAAACCAACTGACTCACGTCCGTCGATGATCCTGTGATCGTATGAAAGTGCGACATACATCATCGGGTGGATTTCAACTTTACCATTTACAGCAATCGGACGCTCGATAATGTTGTGCATTCCAAGGATACCTGATTGTGGCGGGTTGATGATTGGCGTAGAAAGCATGCTTCCGAAAACACCTCCGTTAGAGATTGTAAAAGTTCCTCCGGTCATATCATCAACAGTGATTTGCCCGTCACGGGCACGAATCGCCAATCTTTTGATTTCGGCCTCTACACCACGGAAAGAAAGGTTTTCAGCATTTCTTACAACCGGTACCATTAATCCTTTGGGGCCTGAAACCGCTACTGAAATATCGCAGAAATCGTAAGAGATTTTCTCCTGTCCGTCGATCATCGAATTTACATCGGGGTACAATTGCAACGCTCTTGTTACCGCTTTTGTGAAGAATGACATATAACCAAGGCCTAAACCGCCGTGTTTTGCTTTGAACGCATCTTTGTACTCGTTACGGATAAGGTTGATTGGCGTCATGTTTACTTCGTTGAATGTAGTAAGCATTGCCGTTTCGTTTTTCGCAGAAACCAATCTTTCTGCAACTTTTCTGCGTAACATAGAAAGTTTCGTACGGCTTGACCCACGGCTTCCGCCAGTTGGAGTTCCCATTGACGGAACAGCGTTTACCGCATCGTCTTTAGTGATTCTACCACCTTTTCCTGTTCCGGAAACTGTTGCAGGATTGATGCTTTTCTCATCTAATATTTTGCGTGCAGCCGGAGATGGTGTTCCGGTTGCGTATGTTTTCTCTGTAGCTGATGGCTGCTTTTGTTCTGGATTTACAGTTTCCTTTGGAGCATCAGATTTTGGTTTGTCAGAAGTTGGAGCTGTCTCTGGAGATTGTCCTGTAATTGGAACTTCTGCAGAAACCGGTTTTTCCTGAGCTGATCCCGATGGCTTTGCAGCATCAGTATCGATATGGCAAACCACTGCGCCAACGGCTACCGTGTCGCCTTCTTCAGCTTTTAATGTGATGATTCCGCTTGCTTCAGCCGGAAGTTCCAGCGTAGCTTTATCAGAATCTACCTCGGCAATAGCCTGGTCTTTTTCTACATAATCGCCATCTTTTACCAACCAGGTCGCAATTTCAACTTCTTTAATCGATTCTCCCGGTGACGGGACTTTCATTTCTAAAATCATAAGATTGCAGCGGAAAGCAGGAACTTGCTCCTAGTTAAATAAATTCTTGTCAAAAACCATTGCGATTGCTGAAGCGTGGCGTTTTTTAGAACGTGCATAGCTTCCTGCAGCAGGCGCGCTGTATGCTTTTAACGAGGCAAGCCTTAGTTTTACCAAATCAAAATTCATTAGCATAAAACTGTAGGCACCCATATTTTTTGGTTCTTCCTGCGCCCAAACATAATCGTCGGCGTTTGGATAGGAAGCGATAATCTCTTTTAATTGCTCAACCGGTAACGGGAAAAGTTGCTCGATACGAACCAATGCCACATCGTTTCTTCCGTTTGCTTCGCGCTCGGCAAGCAAATCGTAATAGAATTTTCCGGTACAGAAAACTAAGGTTTTTACGTCTTTTTTGTTAACGGTCGTATCGTCAATCGTTTCCTGGAACGTTCCGTTTGCAAATTCATCAACAGATGAAACTACGAGCGGATGGCGCAGTAAGCTTTTTGGTGTGAAAACGATAAGCGGTTTTCTATAAGTTGTTTTCATTTGTCTTCTTAACAAGTGGAAGAAATTGGCTGGCGTTGTACAATCGGCGATGAACATGTTTTCGTTTGCGCACATTTGCAGGTAACGCTCCATTCTCGCTGATGAGTGCTCGGCTCCTTGCCCTTCATAGCCGTGTGGCAATAGCATTACCAAACCGTTTTGGTTATTCCATTTATCTTCGGCGGCTGAGATATACTGATCGATCATGATTTGCGCACCATTAGAGAAATCCCCAAATTGTGCTTCCCAGATCGTTAGTGTTTTTGGGCTTGCGAGTGCATATCCGTAATCGAAACCAACTACGCCATATTCAGAAAGCAATGAATTGAACACATTGAATTTTCCTTTTGCGTTTGGCAATTGCTGCAATAAGATTACTTCTTCTTCAGAATCTTCTACTTTTACAACGGCATGGCGGTGCGAGAATGTTCCTCTTTCAACGTCTTGTCCTGAGATACGAACATCGTAACCTTCGGTAACTAAACTTCCGTAAGCCAATAATTCGGCCATTGCCCAATCAAGCTTGTCAGTATCGAAATACATTACTTTACGGTCGTTGATCAGTTTTGAGATTTTGCTGATGAACTTTTTATCCGATGGCAATTCAGTGATCACTTTTGCGATTCCGGTTAAGGTTTCTTTATCAAAAGTTGTATCAACTTTCTTAAGCATTTCAACCGAATCAGCCTGGGCAAATCCCTGCCATTCGTTTTGCATGAACGGCGTAATGATCGTTAAATCTTTTTTGCGTGACGCTTCAAGATTTTCTTCAAGGATTGCTTTGTATTGTTCTGCGAGGCCTTTTACATACGTAGAATCGATAATTCCTGCGGTGAGTAATTTCTCTGCGTAAATTTCCCTCGGATTTTTATGCTTTGCTAATGCTTTGTATAATTTTGGCTGGGTGAAACGAGGTTCGTCACCTTCGTTGTGGCCGTATTTTCTGTATCCTAAAAGGTCGATAAAAACATCGCTTCCGAATTCCATTCTGTAATCCAGCGCAAATAACATGGCATGAACAACGGCTTCGGTATCATCGGCGTTTACGTGTAAAACCGGAGATAAAGTAACTTTTGCGATATCCGTACAATAGGTCGATGAACGCGCATCGAGATAATTGGTTGTAAATCCAACCTGGTTATTGATCACGATATGGATCGTTCCGCCGGTTTTGTATCCGTCAAGCTGCGCCATCTGTACAATTTCATAAACGATTCCCTGACCTGCAACAGCCGCATCTCCGTGAAGCGCGATTGGCAGAACTTTCGAGAAATCATTTGGAAAATAACGATCTTGTTTCGCACGTGTTATTCCTTCGATAACCGCGCCAACGGTTTCCAGGTGAGATGGATTTGGCGCTAAGTTGATATTGATTGACTTCCCGGATTTTGTAAGTCGGTCAGACGTTAATCCGAGGTGGTATTTAACGTCACCGTCAAACAAAGCATCATCGTCATAATCTTTCCCGTCGAATTCAGAGAAAATATCCTGGGTTGATTTTCCGAAAATATTTGCTAAAACGTTCAAACGCCCGCGGTGTGCCATTCCCATTACGAATTGCTCCACGCCTTTTTCGGCAGCGGCGTCAATAAGCGCGTCAAGTCCGGGAATTAAAGATTCGCCACCTTCAAGCGAGAAACGTTTTTGCCCGACATATTTGGTATGAAGGAAGTTCTCGAAAGAAACCGCTTCATTGAGTTTGCTGAGGATGTGCTTTTTTTGTTCGGGATTGAATTTCGGGATATTGTCATTGTAACCGATTTTGTCCTGAATCCACTGGATAACTTCCGGTTTACGGATGTACATGTATTCAACACCAATTGACTCGCAATAGATTTTATTTAAGTGGTTCAGGATTTCCTGAAGCGTACAAGGCTCGATTTTCATCGCTCTGGCCGCATCAAAAACAGTTGTCAAATCAGATTTTGACAAACCATAATTTTCGATATCTAACGTAGGCGAATACGTTCTTCTGTCACGAACCGGGTTTGTTTTGGTAAACAAATGTCCGCGTGTACGGTAGGCATCGATTAATTTCAACACATTGAATTCTTTCTGAAGTTTTTCAGAAACAATAGAACAATCTTGGTTTCCTGCGGCTACCGCCGCCATTTGCACTGCCGGACTTTCATCGTTATACGTTGTCATTCCAAAGTCGAAACCTTGTAAAAAACTTCTCCAGCTTGGCTCAACGCTATCCGGATTTTCAAGATACTGTTCGTATAAATCTGCGAAAAATTCAGTATGTGCGGCGTTTAAAAAGGAAAACCTATCCATAATGTAGTTAAATGTCCTGTTTTGTTAAAATATTTGTGCAAAAGTACGATAATTGGAACAATGTAATACTATTTTTATACTTTTATGACTTAAACTTATCTTAAAATCCGCTATGAAATCGATTTATTTTTCAAAAGTTGTAAAATTTGTATTTTCGGGTGTTTTTTTATGTTTTTCAGTAAGTATTTCTGCTCAAGACGGCGATAAATACAGTGGTGATTTTTGGTCACGTGTACAATACGGCGGCGGGCTCGGATTGAGCATTGGTTCAGATTATACAGATATTACCATCGCGCCAAGCGCAATTTATAATTTCAATCAATATTTTGCAGCCGGAATTGGTTTGACAGGAAGTTATGTAAAAGTGAAAAACTTTTATTCGTCTTACATTTATGGAGGAAGCATTATTGGGATTTTTACGCCTTTTCAGCAGTTACAACTTTCGACAGAATTGGAGCAGGTTCGGGTAAATAACGAATTTGATTTGGGAATGAACCCGAATGTCCAGAATAATTTTTGGAATACAGCTTTATATTTAGGGGCTGGTTATAACACCGGAAATGTAACAATCGGAGTGCGATATAATGTGCTTTTTGACAAGGAAAAATATGTTTACAGCGAAGCGTTCATGCCTTTTGTAAGAGTTTATTTTTAACCTAATTTGCCTTGTGTTTGAAAGTATTGTCCTAAAATAGAGTGTAAGACATTTTTACACTGAACAATTTAGAAAAA
>CAZSDN010000009.1:0-4765 GCA_964605595.1 uncultured Flavobacterium sp.
GTGTGCGATTTCGGTTATTCTGAAACCGAGTGCAAATATACAAAGCTTTTTTTTGTTTGCAAGTGGTTTTGAAAAAATATTTTTAATTCATTTTACTATCTTTGCAGCCTTATAAACATCATTATGTATAACAAAAATATTAAACTTTTTATCACGGCGTTGCTTGTTGCCGTTGCGGTTTGGCAATTTACTGAAAGTGAAATCGGGAACGGGATTTTCCTGATTCTTTTTTCACTGATTTTCGTATTCCTTTATTTTAAGAATGAATTTATACTCCTGGCTTTTTTGAAACTTAGAAAACAGGATTTTCCCGGCGCTCAAAAATGGCTTTCCCATATTAAAAATCCACAATCGGCTTTGGTTAGAAAACAACAGGGTTATTATGAATATTTGCACGGATTGATGCTTTCGCAGACAAATATCACCGCAGCCGAAAAACATTTCAAAAAAGCGATAGAACTTGGATTATCAATGGATACCGATTTGGCAATTGCAAAACTGAACCTTGCCGGCGTAGCAATGACACGCAGAAGAAAGCTTGAGGCCACGAACTTGCTGAACGAAGCGAAAAAACTAGACAAACAAGGTTTGCTAAAAGACCAGATCAAGATGATGAAAGAGCAAATGAAAAAGATTTAATCTTAACCTTCATAAATATTTAAAGCCATTCTTAACCGGATGGCTTTTTTATTGAAAACCCATGTTTTTTCAAAACAAAATATTTTTAAACTACTTTTTTTAATAGATTTGCTTAAGTAATTTCAAATATTTAACTTTTTAGATGAAAATTACACGGGCTTTTATCGCATTTTTACTTTTTTCTTTTACTTATGCACAACAAGAAAACAAAGAGAAAGAAGAAAAATCATTTCCTCAGGCAGTTAAGGAAAACATCAAACGTTACCATGCGATAAGTACGCGTGCTTATGAAATCGGCGACATTGAAAAAGGCCGGCAATTGTTTGACACGTTAGTGAATAAAGAGTTGATCGGGACTAGATTCCAGGACTATTCATTAAAGAAATTCAGCGGAGGCAAACTCAAACTCGGCGCGATAAAAAAACCAATCCTCATCCAGACTTATGCTTCATGGTGCGTGATGAATAAAGGCGAAATTCCTGCTTTAAACAAACTCGCGCGCAAATACCATAAGGATTTACAAATTGTTGTCGTGTTTTGGGACAAAAGGCAAAATGCCAAAAGCATCGCAAGCCAGTTTGGTTCAAACATCGAAGTTTGCTATGCCAACGAAAATTACATGCGTGATGGCGAAGTTGTCGCAACACTAAAATACTCAATTGGTTTTCTAACTTCCTACTATCTTGATGAAAACCTGAAAGTTGTCGATATTAAAAAAGGTTCTCCGCCACCGCCGCCAGCTAAAACCCCTTTGAAGGAAGCAATAAAAATCAATTATGACCTTTATAATGAAGGCCTTGCAAATCTCATTTTAAAATCCGACATCAAAAAAGAAAGCATTGTAAAACGCCGTTAATAGCCTGAAGTCGGAATTTCGATAACATATTTTTTCTTTAATGCATTCGTAAGTTTCCGGTCACGAAGCCATGGATTGTGGATTTTCAGAATCTTATAATTAATTCCCTGTTCTTTTGCAAAGGCTGCCAAATCAGGAATGGCCGAATCAATTTCAACTTTTCGGGTTGGGATATTTTGATATAAACCTTCAGGCGCCACATTAAAATTATACAATTCCGGATTTTTAAGGATTTCCTTCAAAGCGAGAATCCTAAATACATAACGGTGCGTTTCATCGGTCAAAAGCAAATCATAATAATCATTCACGCCCTGAAACGTAATTTGCTTGTTTACACCGCCAAGTCCGCCATTATAAGAAGCCGCAGCCATTGTCCATGTTCCCAATTTATTTTTCGCATCTATTAAATACCTGCAAGCGGCTTCGGTCGATTTTTCCAGATGGTAACGCTCGTCAACCTCATCGTTTACTTCCATTCCTCGCTCTTTTGCCGTTGCAGGCATAAACTGCCAGAAACCTTTCGCACCGGCGGAAGAAGTCGCATTCATCAAAGCGCTTTCGGCAACGGCCAGGTATTTAAAATCATCCGGAACGCCATATTGCTTCAGGATTGGCTCGATTACAGGAAACGCGCGATTCGCCCTTTTGATGATCAACAATGTTGAAGCGTCAAGATTTGCATTCACCAATAACTCACGCTCAAAACGCTCTTTTACATCAGCAATATTCAGCGGGGCAGATTCTCCGGCAAAATCAACTGAAGCCGGAATATAGTTTTTTTCAGTTTTTACAATTTGCGGTTTAACATCTCCTGAAACGGCATAAATCAAGCTTCCGCTTACTAAAACCACCGATGCGATCGTCGCTATTTTTTTTATCATTTTCATAGTTTTGAATTTACTTTTCTGTTATAATTTTCGGAAGATTTTCATTCAGCCATTTGTATTTGTTCAGGATCATAATATGCGTTCCTCCTTTTACAACGGTACAATTTTTAATATATTTCATCGGAAAAACTTCATCCTGGTCACCGTGAATATGGATTACTTTTTCATCGATTTCGCATCGGTTCCAAAGCACAACCTGTTCAACTGCCCATTCCAAATATTTTTTATCCCGAACTGAAAGGAATTTTTCATACAAATGAATCCTTTCATTAATCTTATTCCCGAAAGAATACTTCGCAAGCTTTTCAATGTTGATAAACAAATCCATCGGAATGAGTTTGTAGGCTTTCGTTTTTTTTGCGATTTTCATCCGACGCGGAAACTCTTCATTGCAGCGCACGCTTGAAATAATAATTACTTTTCGCGCTTTGACGAATTTCGACATTTCCTGAACTAAAATCCCTCCAAATGAAACACCAATTAAAACAGGATTTTCATGTGTGATTTTCTCCGAAATCCGCCTGGCGTAATCCGACAATGATTCATTGTCAATTGGAATTTCCCATTCAAGCAAAACTGTTTCAAAATCAGATTCGGGCAATGAAATACGTTCAAAAATTGCAGGGCTTGCCGCAAGGCCGGGCATGAAATAAACCGGTATTTTAGTCATCATCATTGTTTTAACGCTACAGTAACAGCAAAAAAGGAAAATTATCCCGAAATTTGTATAAAATTACTTTTTTTACGAAAAAATCCCAGCGTTCCGGTTTTAAATTATCAATAAATTATGAAAGCAGAACTTTACCCTGCAAATGAACGTGGAAAAGCAGATCATGGCTGGCTTAAAGCGAATTTCTCTTTTTCATTTGCCAATTATTTCAATCCGAAAAAAATCCAGTTCGGAATGTTGCGTGTCTTAAATGACGATACGATTGCGCCCGGAATGGGTTTTGGCACGCATCCGCACGATAACATGGAAATCATTACGATTCCGCTTGAAGGCGGGCTTCAGCATCGCGACAGCATGGGAAATGAAGGCGTGATCTCTTTTGGCGAAGTTCAGGTTATGAGTGCCGGAAGCGGCGTTTTGCATTCTGAAATGAACGCCAGCAAAACCGATTTGGCAAAAACGCTCCAGCTTTGGGTTTTTCCTGAAATCCAGAATGTAGAACCACGTTACGACCAGAAAAAATTCGATTTGGAAAACAATCGCAACCAATTTGTAAATGTCGTTTCTCCACATGATAAAAACGATGAAAATGCACTTTGGGTTTATCAGCAAACCTTTTTCAACCTTGGAACTTTTGATGCGGGGAAAACCGTAAACTATGATATCAAGATTCCCGGAAACGGTGTTTATTTATTTTTGCTTGAAGGCGAAATACAAATCGGAAATCAGACTTTGTATAAAAGAGATGCGATCGGAATTACTGAAACCGAAAATTTCGAAATCAAAATCAACCACGCATCCAAAATACTTTTGATAGAAATCCCAATGACACTTAATTAAAGTAAAAATCATGGAAATCAAAGACAATACTTTTTCAAGGCAATTCGAAACAAATCTCGACGGAAAGCTGATCACTATTGAATATTCATTCCAGGAAAGGAAAATTTTCCTAACCCGGATTAATGTTCCCGAAGGATTCGAAAACGACGAATTCATTAACAATTTACTAAAACAAATCATGGAAATTGCTTATGAAAAGAAATTAAGAGTAGTGCCAATTTTTCCAAAAATAGCCGCTTTTTTTCGCAAGAATCCTACTTATAAGGATTTGCTTCCGCCGGGAATAAAAATATAAATGAGGACAGAAGAAATCAATTCTAAAATCATTCAGTTTTTCGAAAACATCGAGAAATATTATGGTTGCAAAACAGAAATCACCGAAGGAATTTATTCTGAATCTGATTCTGAAGATGCCGATTTAGTTACGTGGACAATCTCCGAATTTAACCTCGTGTGTTCGGCTTATCGCAAAAAAGGCAACCGGTTTATGCTGGAAGGAAAAGGCCGGTATTTTGAAATCAGTGCCGAAAAAATAATCAGCTTAACTCAAAAAGGCAGAAATAAATTTGAGTTTATTGAATTATATGGAAATTCGGTTTTTAGGATTACGAAGATTAAGTTTTATTATAAATATTAGTGAATGTCAAACGACTAATGACGAATGAGCCTTACACCAATACATTCACGAATTCCATTCTCACACTTCCATCATCATCAATTCTAGTCAACGTAATTTCGTGTAAAGTATTTACTAATTCGGGATTCCATGGTGTTTTTACTTTTACGTAATTTTCAGTAAATCCGTGAATATAACCTTCTTTATTTTCTCCTTCAAATAATACGGTTCGTTGCGTTCCCAATTGACTTTCATAA
>CAZSDN010000009.1:4775-5284 GCA_964605595.1 uncultured Flavobacterium sp.
ATCGTATTTTCTCGTTCAGAATAGGTAAAAACATGTAAATACGAAATATCAAGTTCATTCAAAAAGTTATATGTTTCAAGGAAAAGCTCATCGGTTTCACCCGGAAAACCTACAATTACATCAACGCCAATGCAAGCATGTGGCATCACTTCCCGGATTTTGGCAACGCGATCCAAATACAATTCGCGCATGTAACGACGCTTCATTTTCTTCAAAATCGTATTGCTTCCCGATTGCAACGGAATATGAAAATGCGGTACAAAAGTGCGGCTTTTCGATACAAAATCTATCGTTTCATTTTTTAGCAGATTTGGTTCAATTGAAGAAATCCGCAAACGCTCGATTCCGTCAACCTTATCCAATTCCTGAACGAGTTCCAAAAAGGTATGTTCGTGTTTTTTATTCCCGAATTCACCTTTTCCGTAATCGCCGATGTTTACACCGGTTAAAACAATCTCACGGATATTTTGCTGCGAAATTTCTTTAGCATTCTTCAACACATTTTCCAA
>CAZSDN010000009.1:5294-8065 GCA_964605595.1 uncultured Flavobacterium sp.
CAAGCGGAATCGTACAATACGTACATTTATAATCACAACCGTCCTGAACCTTTAAAAATGCTCTCGTCCGGTCACCAATCGAATAACTTCCCACATAAAAATCGGCTTCGACAATCTCGCACGAATGCACTTCGCCAAGATCATTTTTGGTCAAATCGTTAATATAATCAGTGATTTTAAACTTTTCTGTAGCGCCCAAAACCAAGTCAACGCCATCGACCGCTGCTAATTCTTCGGGTTTCAATTGCGCATAACAGCCAACAGCTGCAACAAAAGCATTTTCATTGAGTTTCATCGCTTTCTTCACAATCTGCTTGAATTGCTTATCGGCATTTTCTGTCACCGAACACGTGTTAATCACATACATATCGGCAACTTCCTCAAACTCCACACGCTCAAAACCTTCATCCTGAAAACTGCGCGCAATAGTCGATGTTTCCGAAAAATTCAGTTTACAACCCAGCGTATAAAAAGCGACTTTTTTCTTTTCCATATTTTTATGATGGCGTGACCACAAGGGTCGGGCTTTCGGCAGTACGCGGTACTTTGCCTCAATCCCTCACGCGGACATTGCAAAAAACAACCATTTGCAACATCATTTTACTATATTTACATTCTGCTAAAGAGCGCGCAAATTTACACACAAAAATTGGTTTGATGAAATTTATAATCCGTTACGTTTCAGTAATTTGTATAATCTTAACTTTTGTTTCGTGTAACAAACAAAGAGACGAAAACCGTAACAACCTTGTTTTCCGTTATAATGAAATTGCGAATGTAAGTTCGCTCGATCCGGCGTTTTCTAAAAATCAGGCAATTATCTGGCCGTGCAATCAATTGTACAACGGATTGGTGCAACTCGACGACAGTCTTTCCGTGCAAGCAGATGTAGCTAAATCCTGGACAATTTCCGAAGACGGAAAAACGTATACTTTCACACTTCGCAACGATGTTTATTTTCATAAAAATGCAGTTTTCGGAAAAGACAGCACGCGAACCGTCAAAGCCCAGGACTTTGAATATAGTTTAAAAAGATTGCTTGATGAAAAAGTCGCCTCTCCCGGAAGCTGGATCCTGCAAAATGTAGAAAATCTCAAAGCACAGAATGATTCCGTTTTCGAAATAAAATTAAGCAAAGCTTTTCCTGCTTTTCTTGGTTTGCTTGCGATGAAATACGCATCGGTCGTTCCAAAAGAAGCAGTCGATTTTTATGGAAGCGATTTCCGAGCCAATCCTGTCGGAACTGGCCCGTTCTATTTCAAGCTTTGGGAAGAGAATGTAAAATTGGTTTTAAGGAAAAACCCATTGTATTTTGAAAAAGACGAAAATGGAGTCCGGCTTCCTTATCTTGAATCGGTTGCAATTACTTTTTTACCTGATCGTCAAAGTGGATTTTTGCAATTCGTGCAAGGAAAACTCGATTTCACGTCTGGTTTAGATCCTTCTTACAAAGACGAAATCCTTACACAAAAAGGCGAATTGCAACCCAAATACAAAAGCACAGTAAATCTTACAACAGGCCCATATTTAAACACCGAATATCTTGGTTTCCGTATGGACGGGAGCGACAAAGCGGTTTTGGATAAACGAATCCGCCAAGCTTTGAATTATGGTTTTGACCGACAAAAACTGGTTTTATATCTGCGAAACAATATGGGAATTCCAGCCGTGAACGGAATGATTCCAAAAGGGCTTCCTGGTTTTGACAATATAAAAGGTTATGATTTCGACAATGAAAAAGCGCGCCAACTGGTTTTGGATTATAAAAAATCAACCGGCGATAAAAACCCGAAAATCACTTTGAGCACAAATGCAACTTATATTGATATTGGTGAATTTTTACAGCGTGAATGGCAAAAAATCGGACTTGATGTTCAGGTTGATGTGAGTCCGCCGTCAACATTGAGACAATCCATTTCTACCGGAAAAGTTTCATTCTTCCGCGCAAGCTGGATCGCCGACTATCCTGATGCCGAGAATTATCTTTCTTTATTTTACAGTAAGAATTTTGCTCCCGACGGGCCAAATTACACGCACTTTAAAAATGCAGCATTTGACCGTTTGTATGAACTTGCTTCAAAAGAGACCGACAATAAAAAACGATATGCTTTGTATTCTGAAATGGACAAACTGATTATTGAAGAAGCTCCGGTAATTCCGTTGTTTTATGATAAAGTTGCTCGATTTACGTTGAAAAATGTACACGGTTTGGGCATAAATCCTCTCAATATGGTTACTTTAAAAAAGGTCAAGAAGCACTAAATTTCTAATAATTATTTCGTTATTAAATAAGAAAAACAGGATCTGTGAAAGTGCCTAGCCCTGATTGCAGCGAAAATCCTTTTGTTCCGCAGGACAAAAGATTGCAGCGAAGAGCAGGAAAATGCTCCTTATAATTTTACTCTTTTCTCCATTTTTTTGTTTCCTCAAAAACGTGCTCTAAAATCTTGGCTTCTTTTTCGTCAAAATCAACATGACGGCGCGACATTACAATCCGTGCGGTTTCAAAAGCTTTTTTTGTAATATAAGTTGTAAAACCGGAAGCTCCGCCCCAAGAAAAACTCGGTACGAAATTGCGTGGAAAACCGCTTCCGAAAATATTTGAGCTAACACCTACAACGGTTCCGGTATTGAACATTGTATTAATTCCGCATTTGCTATGATCGCCCATCATGAGTCCGCAAAATTGCAGTCCGGTTTTGGCAAAACCTTCAGTTTCATAACTCCATAATTTAACTTCTTCGTAGTTATTTTTCAGGTTTGAGTTATTT
>CAZSDN010000009.1:8075-10470 GCA_964605595.1 uncultured Flavobacterium sp.
AAATCATAATCCCAAACGCGAATAGACGAATAATTATTTTTCAAGTTCGAATTATTGGTATCCGCTCCTAAATTACACCATTCTCCCAAAACCGAATTTCCAAGAAATCCGTCGTGGCCTTTGTTTGAATATCCAAACAGAACAGAATTATTGACTTCGCCGCCAATCCTGCAATGCGGGCCAACGGTTGTTGCTCCGTAAACTTTAGTCGCAAGTTTGACCATTGCTTCCTCGCCAAGTGAAAACGGGCCGCGAATAACCGAACCTTCCATAATTTCAGAATTCTTGCCAATATATATTGGCCCGATTGAAGCGTTCAGCGTTACGAATTCAAGCTTTGCTCCTTCTTCAATGAAAACATTTTCGGGAGAAATTACGTTCACGCTCTTTGGAATTGGTTGTGAAATTCTGTCTTCGGTCAAAAGCTCGAAATCTTCGCGTAAAGCCGCATCATTCTTAGCAAAAATATCCCAGGTATTAGCTACAAACAGGCAATCGTCTTTATATTCGATAACTTCATATTTTTCAAAATCGACTTCTTCCTGAGTATCTTGCGTATAAAATGCAATTACTTCTTCACCTTTAAAAATCGCCTGGTTTGGCTCGAGGTTTTTAACCATTTCTACAAGAATATCGTTTGGAAGGAATGATGCATTAATCATTACATTTGTTTCCATTTCGACCATCGGGAATTTCTCGGACAAATATTCTTCAGTCAATGTTGTGGTTGTTGAACCCAGGTATTTTTCCCATTTCTCGCGAATGGTCAGGATTCCAATGCGGATATCGGCTACAGGTCGTGTAAAAGTAAAAGGTAATAATGCATTTCTAACTGGTCCGTCAAAAAGGATATAGTTCATTGGTTGTTTCGTTTTAGAAATTCAAAGTTACAAAGTTTTGTTTCAGTTCGGGATAAAGATAATGCAGTTAACTGAAAAATAATGCAATAAAAAAGCCCTCCAACAGGAAGGCTTTTCTATAATTTGAACACTTATATAATTACTTAGCGTGTTTAGCGTATTTGGTTTTGAATTTATCGATACGTCCTGCAGTATCGATAAGTTTAGATTTACCAGTGTAAAACGGGTGAGATGTTCTTGAAATCTCCATTTTTACAACAGGATATTCAACTCCTTCGTGTGTGATTGTTTCTTTTGTTTCAGCAGTAGATTTAGTGATAAAAACCTCGTCATTCGACATGTCTTTAAAAGCAACTAATCTGTAATTTTCAGGGTGAATTCCTTTTTTCATGATAAATTATTTTCTTTTTGGCTATACTTTATTTTGATGCTTTCAAAATCGAAAGGTATAAACTTAGCATAACTTTTTGTTTCTACATTTTTTATTTGAGTTTGCAAATTTACACATATTTTTTAATTACCAAACCTTTACAGCGTTTTTTTTGAGGAATATCCGAATGGATTTTTAGCAAAAGAAATACGCAGATTTAGTATATTTGTTGATTAAATCAAAACACAAAATTATGGAGCAAAATATTTCTCCGGCAAAGTCGGGCCTGCAATTAGGATTTCTATTTGGGTTGATCATGGTTCTTGAATTTGTAATCATGTATGTAATTGGCATGGAATCATTAATAAATGGGCCGGTCGGATTAACCGTAAACCTATTAAACTTTATAGTTTTACCGTTCATATTAATCACGATCGCCTGTAAAAATTTCAAAAAAACAAACGGCGGGTTTATTTCTTTGTCACAGGCGCTCAAAGTTGGAGTAACACTGATGTTCATTGCAGGTTTGGTTTATGCGGTTTTCAATCTTATTTTTAACTTTATTTTTCCGGAGTTCGTTGAAGAAATGATACAAATCGTCAGGACCCAAACCATCGAGAAAAATCCGCAACTTACCGAAAAACAATTAGACGCAATATTATCAATGCAACGTAAATTTATGAATCCGGCGATAGCATCTCCCGTGACAGTTGCCATGTATTCCTTCTTTGGGTTAATATATTCGCTTATCGTGGGCGCAATCGTAAAAAAAGAAAAGCCTCAAAGTTTTTAATTAATGAACCTATCCATAGTAATTCCGCTTCTGAATGAAGAAGAATCATTGCAGGAACTCCATGATTGGATCATTTCGGTAATGAAACAAAACAATTACACTTACGAAATACTATTTATTGACGATGGAAGCACCGACAGTTCCTGGTAAATTATTGAACGATTATCTAATGAAAATCCAAATGTAAAAGGAATCCATTTCCTTAAGAATTTTGGAAAATCTCAAGCTTTACACGCTGGTTTTGCGCGTGCCAAGGGCGATGTCGTAATCACCATGGATGCCGATCTTCAGGACAATCCCGAGGAAATACCTGAATTGATAAACATGGTAGCCGTACAAAATTACGACTTGGTTTCTGGCTGGAAAAAGAAG
>CAZSDN010000009.1:10480-23237 GCA_964605595.1 uncultured Flavobacterium sp.
TGCGGATTGAAAGCCTACAAAAATATTGTTGTAAAGAACATTGAAGTTTCAGGAGAAATGCACCGCTATATCCCGGTTTTGGCAAAGAATGCCGGATTTGGAAAAATCGGTGAAAAGGTTGTAAAACACCAGGCGCGGAAATACGGTGAAACAAAATTCGGAATGGAACGCTTCATCAATGGTTTCCTTGATCTGATTACGATCTGGTTCATTTCAAGGTTTGGAAAACGCCCCATGCATTTGTTTGGTGCTTTGGGTTCGATAATGTTCATAATAGGGTTTTTTGCCGCAGGGTTTATCGGAATCAATAAACTAATCCGCTTATACAACCATTATCCAACAATAAAAGTGACCGAAAATCCGTGGTTCTATATTTCATTGGCAACAATGATTATTGGAACGCAATTGTTCCTTGCGGGATTTTTGGGGGAAATTATCCTGCGAACGAAAAACAATGAAGGCAGATATAAAATTTCGAAAGAGATTGGTTAATTAAAAAAAATATACGCCAAAAAAATATGTGAAATCAGAGGAATAAAGATAATGTTGGATTTCGATCTGGCACAATTGTATCAAACAGAAACACGTGTTTTGAAACAAGCCGTTAGACGAAATTTGGCCCGTTTTCCTGACGATTTTATGTTCACTTTATCTGAAGAAGAAATTAACCAACTGGTATCACAATTTGTGATACCTTCAAGAAGAAATCTGGGTGGAGCAGCACCATTTGCCTTTACGGAACAAGGAGTCGCGATGCTTTCAAGCATTCTTAATAATGAAAAAGCAATTGAAATAAATATTTCTATCATCAGGGCATTTGTAAAATTAAGGCAGTTCGATATTGATTATGAGGAATTGAAAGGACGTGTTTCTGAAATTGAAAAGCAATTTCCTGATATTTACAGAGCACTTAATTTTTTAGTAGATAAAAATATTGGTGATAATAGCGAACGAGTAAAAATTGGTTATAAAAAGTAATTTAATTACAAAAGCCTAGCCCCGATTGCAGCGAAAATCCTTTTTGTCATCCCGAGCGCAGTCGAGGGAACAAAAAGATTGCAGCGAAAAGCGGGAAAATGCTTCAAAAAACAAATAAAATATGGAAATCAAACAAGCAGTTTTAGATAAAGTAAACGAGTGGCTGACACCGGCTTTTGACAACCAGACGCAGGAAGCGATCAAAGAAATGATGACTTCATCGCCAAAAGAACTTGAGGAAAGCTTTTATAAAAACCTTGAATTCGGGACGGGCGGAATGCGCGGAATCATGGGCGTTGGAACCAATCGCATCAATAAATACACACTTGGGAAAAACACGCAAGGGCTTTCGGATTACATGCACAAGGTTTTTGCCGGCAAAGAACTGAAAGTTGCAATTGCATACGATTGCCGCCACAACAGCAATACTTTGGCAAAAGTCGTGGCGGATGTTTTTTCGGCAAACGGAATCAAAGTGTATTTGTTTTCAGACATGCGCCCGACACCGGAATTGAGTTTTGCATTAAAATATTTAAAATGCCAGGCCGGAATTGTGCTTACAGCTTCGCACAATCCACCGGAATATAACGGTTACAAAGTATATTGGGAAGATGGCGGGCAACTTGTTCCGCCGCAGGATGGCGAAATAATCAAGACGATTGAAGCATTGAAATATGACGAAATCAAATTTCAGGCCGATGAAAACCTGATCGAATATATTGACAAAGAAGTCGATGAAGCTTTTGTAAAATCATCGATTGAAAATGCAAGTTTTAACACGCCGGCTTCGGCCAAAGAAAACCTGAACATTGTTTTCACGTCATTACACGGAACTTCGATCAAAGCGGTTCCGCAAACTTTGGCACAAGCGGGTTATACGAATGTCCATATTGTTCCCGAGCAAGCTGAGCCAAACGGAGATTTCCCAACGGTAAAATCGCCGAATCCTGAGGAACCGGAAGCGCTGACGATGGCTTTGGCTTTGGCCGAAAAGCTTAACGCGGATATTGTTATAGGAACCGATCCCGATTGTGACCGCCTTGGTGTTGCAGTTAGAGATAACGACAACAAAATGATTTTGCTGAACGGAAACCAGACAATGGTAATGATGACGGCATTCTTACTTGAACAATGGAAACGCCAGGGGAAAATTGACGGAAACCAATTTATTGGCTCTACAATCGTTTCTACGCCAATGATGCTCGAACTGGCTTCAGGTTATGATGTTGAATGTAAAGTTGGATTGACCGGATTTAAATGGATTGCTAAAATGATAAAGGATTTCCCTGAATTAAAATTCATTGGCGGCGGCGAGGAAAGTTTCGGATTTATGGTTGGTGACGCGGTTCGCGATAAAGATGCCGTAGCTGCTACATTACTGATCTGCGAAATTGCCGCTCAGGCAAAAGCCAACGGAAGTTCGGTTTACAAAGAACTTTTAAATCTTTATGTTGACTTCGGGTTTTATAAAGAACATTTGGTTTCATTAACTAAAAAAGGAATCGAAGGCTTGGCAGAAATCAACCAAATGATGATTAATTTACGCAATAATCCTTTGAAAGAAATTGCCGGACAAAGAGTTTTAATGGTGGAAGATTATAAGAACTCTATCGCTAAAAACTTATTTACGGGCGAAGAAGAAACGCTCCATATTCCAAAATCGGACGTGCTGATTTATTATACCGAAGACGGTTCTAAAATCGCTGCACGCCCTAGCGGAACTGAACCAAAAATAAAGTTTTATGTGAGCGTAAACGCACCGCTTGATGGGGTTGAAAAAATTGCTAAAGTTGAAGCTGAATTAGATTCAAAAATAAAAAACATAATTTCCGATTTAGGAATACAATAGATGGACGAGAACATAAAAAAGATCATCCCTTTTGCAAAAAAGTACAAGAGCCATGTGATTTGGAATGTCATCCATAATATCCTGTACGCGCTTTTTGGAACTCTCGGAATGGTGATGATTTTCCCGGTATTGAAAGTACTTTTCGGCAATGAAGAAAAAGTAACCCAATTGCCTGAATACAACGGATTATTGCACATCGACACCTATCTGAACGATACGCTTTTTTATTACGTAAACCTGTTTACCGAAACGCGCGGGCCAAACTATGCATTGTTACTGACCGTTTCGTTGGTGGTAATAACCTTTCTGTTCAAAAATCTTTTCGGCTATTTGGGGCTACAGCATCTGACAAAGGTCAAAACGGGCGTACTTCGTGATTTACGTGAAAAAATGTTCAAAAAAATAATCGAGCTTCCGGTTCCCTATTATTCAGAAAAACGAAAAGGCGATGTCATGGCACGAATGCTGGGCGATGTAAACGAAGTGCAGAATTCCTTTTTCATGGTTTTGGAACTCATTGTAAAAGAACCGTTAACCATCCTGTTTTCACTAATTGCAATGATCAACATCAGTTGGAAACTGACTTTATTTGTTTTTGTATTTATACCAATTTCAGGATTTATCATCTCCAAAATAGGAAAATCATTAAAAGGAAAATCCGCAAGGGCACAACAGGAAAACGGCTATTTGATTTCGGTTGTTGAAGAAACACTTACCGGTTTAAAAGTCGTAAAAGGCTACAACGCCGAAAATTACTTTACCAAAACCTTCAGTGAATCTGTAAACCGTTTGTATAAATTAACGAATAGCATCGGTAAAAAAAACAATCTCGCTTCACCCATGTCTGAATTCCTGGGCATTGTTGTAATTTCCATCTTACTTTTCTATGGAGGAAATTTAGTTTTGGTTGACAAATCCTTGGATGGCTCATTATTTATCGCATATATTGGCTTGGCATACAATATCCTGACACCGGCAAAAGCGATATCAAAAGCATCATATCAAGTGAAAAACGGATTGGCAGCTGCTGAAAGAGTTTTCGAAGTTCTCGAAGTTGAAAATACCATACAAGACAAACCAGATGCTGTTGTTTTAAATGGTTTCAGTAGCGAAATCCAATTAAAAAACATCAATTTCTCTTATGGAAAAGAGCCAGTTCTAAAGAATTTTTCCTTATCAATTCCAAAAGGAAAAACGGTTGCTTTAGTTGGACAATCCGGAAGCGGGAAAAGTACGATTGCCAATCTTCTGACTCGATTTTACGATGTAAACGATGGAGAAATCCTGATTGACAATCACAATATAAAAGACATTACCATGAAGTCATTGCGTGATTTGACCGGTTTGGTAACACAGGACAGCATTATGTTCAACGGAACTATCAAGGATAATATCCGGCTTGGAAATCTAGATGCAACTGATGAAGATGTTATAAATGCGCTGAAAATCGCAAATGCCTACGAATTTGTAGCCGAACTTCCGGAAGGAATTAATACGAATATTGGCGACAGTGGAAACAAGCTTTCAGGCGGGCAAAAACAACGTTTGTCGATTGCGCGCGCGGTTTTGAAAAATCCGCCAATTATGATTCTGGACGAAGCGACTTCGGCTTTGGATACGGAAAGTGAAAAATTCGTTCAGGTTGCTCTGGAAAATATGATGCAAAACCGCACATCGATTGTAATTGCGCACCGGCTCTCAACCATCCAAAAAGCAGACAAAATTGTCGTTATGCAAAAAGGAAAAATCGTTGAACAAGGGACGCATGACGAATTAATTACATCTGGCGGAACTTACAGTAAACTTGTAGCGATGCAGAGTTTTGAATAAATTAAGCCAAATCTAATACTATGAAAAGAGAATATTTCGGAATGCTTTTTATCTTCACAACACTAATAATAATCTTATCGGCTGATTATTTTATAGGTGAAAGTGTTTGGGATTATCTGAATAAGTTCATTATAATCTGGATTTTAGTTGCATTTTATGCCGGACAATATTCGATGAAATTCCCAAAAGCATTTTAAAATGTACATTTCCGACAAAAATATCAAGCTTCCAGAGGATCCTGAAACGGTGATCTGGAAATATCTTGATTTATCAAAATTTGTCGATTTACTGCTTTACCGCAAATTATTCATGTCGCGTTCAGACAAGTTTGAAGATCAATATGAAGGCACTTTCAGCGAACCGACTTTTGATGAAATCCGCAAGCTTTCAGTAAACAATCCTGACTTTTTGGATTATTATAAAATCCATCGGCAAAATGTTGTGATCAGCAGCTGGCATATCAACGAATATGAATCGTTTGCCATGTGGCAGATTTTTACGCAGAAAAGCGAAGGGCTTGCAATTCAATCCACTTTAGGAAGATTACAGGAATCGCTTGTTGCCGAAAAAGAGTACGAACAACACATTGGCGAGGTCAATTACATCGATTATAAAAAAGAATATATCCCGTTTGAAAATACTTTTTTCCCTTTTCTGTTTAAGCGTAAAAGTTTTCAGTATGAACGCGAAGTAAGAGTTATTACAGATATGACGGCTTACGACCTCAAAATTGACAATGGCGTTAAAGTCGATGTCGATATCTGCAAGCTCATTGAAAAAATTTATATCCATCCAAAATCCGAAAACTGGTATAAAAACCTCGTTATCGAATTGGTTAAACGCTTAGGGTTTGATTTTACGATTGAAAAATCCGACCTGGAAAGCGATATCCTTATTTAGGTTGTATTAATATCGTGGGTTTATTAATCAGATTGGCTTGTAATCCAAAACCTTCAATTCTTTATCGGAAAGGTCTATATAATGGTAATGCAATACGTCATTTTCGTCGAAAGCCCCGTTTTTATTAGTATCTTCAATTGTCCTGAAATACAGTTTGTTTGAAGCTTCAATCAAATGCCAGTCAATCAATTCTTGAAAATCGGCAGATAATTTAGTAAAATTGGCTCCGTTTATTTCGCTTATATACAATGTTTTTATGTCATTGGCATTTACTTTCCCGTCCTTATTCGTATCCATATCCGCAAGCGTATAGACCATAAACTGCTTTTTTGTTCTATCAGAAACCGATTTCAGATATGTTGCCGTTTGGATCAAAACCTGTTTATCGGTCAGGACTTTCAATGAATCTGTACCCATTTCCTGAAACTTCAGATTTCGTAAAAAACCTGTGATTTCATATTGATCATAATTGGAGATGCGAAAACTGATATTGTCAACTGAAGACGATTCATATTTGCCTTTTGAAACCCTTCCGTAAATACTAAGATCGGCTATCGGATGAATAAGTATTTTGGTTCCATCCATATGAATTGGCAAATCGGCAACTTCAATCTGCGCAGAATCGACAACTACCGGTTTGGATTGTGTTTTTGGGGCATCTTCATAAATCACTTTTGGAGTTTCCTTTTCTTCTTTACAGCTTATTAATGTAAGAATTGAAAGTGCAATCAGCGTTACATTTAATCTTTTCATAGTTGAAATATTACGGAATCCCAAATATAAACAATTATTGGGTGAACTGATTTAAGAAAATTATAATCTTGCACTCAATTTTATATTGAATACTCTTGTGGTAAGATAATTCGGAACCGCATATTGATTTTTTGTGTACACATCGCGAACCCATGTGTTTGTAATCGCATTCTGGTTGTCAAAAAGGTTAAAGATTTCGAAACCAACCGAAAGGTCATTGAATTTTTTCAACCAATGGCTGTCATCCCTTTTTTTATTGTTTTCTGTCAGCACATACGAAAATCCAACATCAGCGCGACGGTAATCGCGAAGGCGGTTTTGATATACATATGGATCAGCATAAGACGGCGATCCTCCTGGTAATCCTGTATTGTAAACGAGGTTCAGGTATAATTTTACGCTGGGAATATTCGGCATAAAGTCCTGAAAAAGGATTCCGAATTTCAATCTTTGATCGGTTGGTCTTGCGATATAACCTTGATTTTCTATATTTTCTTCCGTTTTCATATATCCAAAACTCAGCCATGATTCTGTTCCGGGAACAAATTCTCCATTCAGACGCATGTCAAATCCCTGGGCAAAAGCCTTCGCATTATTTTCGGCAGCATAACGGATCCGTACGTTTTCAAGCGTATATGGATTTACATCCGTAAGCGACTTGTAATACAATTCCGAAACCAGTTTAAACGGGCGCGACCACATTTTAAAACTATAATCGTTACTCAAAACGACATGAACGGATTGCTGTGCTTTTACGTTCGGATTAACCGCTCCGTCAGCATCACGCAATTCACGGTAAAATGGCGGCTGATGATAAAATCCACCGGAAATCCTGAAAACCATATCTTTTTTCCAATCCGGTTTTATGGCAAACTGCGCGCGCGGGCTGAATGTCGTTTGTGTTATCGAAGCAATGCCATCGCCTGAAACGCGCCATTGATGCAATCGTGCCCCTATATTGAAAGAAGCTTCGTGGTTTCCTATGAAACTTTTCCGGTTCCATTGCACATAACTGGAATAACGGTCAATCGTGACAAAATTTGTTGCACGGACATTTTTATACGGAACCAACGGCCCGGTGTAAGGCTGGTACGGCTGTTCGTTTCCAGGCAAATCAATAATTGGCGGATTTATTGAAAAACCGGCCGAATCAATAACTTCCCATTCTACAACGCGGTCACGAATATCTTCACGGGTAAATTTTATTCCCCATTCAATCTGGTTGTCCTTTTTTGATGAGGAATTTTCTTTATTAATGGTATGCACTCCTTTAATTTCGGCATTGATGATTAATGCGTCAAGGTCATTCCGCGCATGGTTGAGCTGTGATCCGATTCCTTGGGTAAACTTAATTTTTCCACGATCTTCAGAACCGATATTGGTTTCTACCTCACCCAAACGGTATTGCGCCAAAATATCAAAATATTCCTGCTCCAATGTGTGATAAGCCGAACCGATAAATTTCAGGGTAAAATTTTCATTTACGTTAAAAACCGATTTCATGGCTCCGAAATAAGTATCATAACGGTCTTTTTCCTGGCCTTCATAAAAGATCAGCAACGCCATTGGCTCATCGATGGTCCCGAAATTGGTTTGCCTTGTCAAAGGCTGGTAATTATATTTGTTTTGCGAAATATTCCCAAGAAAGCTCCATTGCCATTTTGTGGATGGTGTAAAGGTCACATATGTTTGTACATCGGCGAAAGTCGGGCGGAAATTGGTCTGTGTCTCCTGGCTGTTTACCAAAAGGCTGTTGTCCCTATATCGGATTCCGGTAATTCCGGACCATTTTTGATTTTTGGAAACCATTTCCGCCGAAACGCTTCCGCCAAGAAAACTCGCTTCAGCCGAAGCTCCGAACTTTTTCGGTATCCGGTAAGTAATATCCAGAACCGAAGATAATTTATCGCCATATTTTGCCTGAAAGCCTCCGGCAGAAAAATCAACATTCTGAACTAAATCTGTATTGGTAAAACTCAATCCTTCCTGCTGGCCGGAACGGATTAAAAAAGGCCGATAAACTTCAATTTCATTAACATACACAAGGTTCTCGTCATAATTCCCCCCACGGACAGAATATTGCGTACTCAATTCGTTATTGCTGCTCACGCCGCCAAAAGTCTTCAAAATACTTTCTACTCCTGCATTAGCGCTTGGATTTTTGCGAATTGTAGCCGGTTCTATTGCAACGAGGCCTTCGAGCCGTTTCCTGTTTTTTGAATTGATAACCACTTCATCGAGTTGTTCTTGACCGGCTTTCAAAACCGGATTGAACTCAAAATTCTCGTTCGGACTCAAACGGACCGCCTGCCGTGCCTGTTTTAAAGTAATATGGGTAAAAACTATATAAATATCTTCATTTGCGGGAACTGAGAGCATATAATACCCGTTTTTATCGCTCTTGGCCGACACATTTGGACCTGTAACATTTACATTTTCAACAGGTTTATTATTTTCATCGAGAATAACTCCCTGAATTCTTGCAGTTTGTGAAAATGCATTATATCCAATAAATAAAAAAAGGAAATTTATAAAGAAATATTTTGTTTTCAAAAGGTAAGATATTACAGTTTTTTTCTAAAAAAATGAGTTTCAAAGATAACAGAATTTCCCACATTATCGGTAACAACCATTTTTAAATCATTTCTCCCGTCGGCTAAATAAACATCGTCAAAATCGTGCGTGATTTTCCTTGTTTTGTAATCATATTCAAAAAGCACCCACTTGCCGTTAAGGTAAGCTTTATATTCTTTCAATCCCGAAAGGTTGTCACTTATTGTAAATTCGATGGACTTTTGTTTGCTGAACCATTTTCCTTCCTTGAAATTCGCCGGTGTTATTTTGGGAGCGATTGTGTCTTTTTCCAAAATAAACTGGCCGAGATTCTTCGTGTAGGTTGTAAATGTATTTTCCTTTCGGATCGTATGATTGTAGCTTTTCTTTTTTCCATCAATTGAAGCTATGAACATTTTTTCCTTTTCAGCTTCAGATACCGTTATGCCTTCGAATGTCACCGTAAAATTTCCGTGGACCGGAATTGAATTATCATGAAGGTAAAGCACGTTGTCTTTTACTTCAAAATCCAGATAAAAATCCTCATAAAAAGTATTGGCGGGAATGAATACAGAAATATTGTCTTTTCGATAACTGTTATCATTTTGCGCTTTAAGGAAATAATTTGTCTTTTTGGTTTCTTCAGGCAAAACCGTTGGCGGCAAATCAGAATATTCAACCGGAATATCAACTGAAATCTTATTATTATGGAAATCTGAAACCTCGATTTTACAAATGCTCGTAAGATTGGGCACAACATTCAGCAAGCCATTTTCGGCGTTGGTTTTGATAATACTCAAAGGATAAGGCGTCACCGCAAACAGTTTTTGGATACGCATCCCGGTTCTTTTAAACCTGGAATAATCAAGCAAAGCGTTAATATAACGGCTTTCGCTAAAGGCAAAATTATCAAATTGATAGCCAAAATTCGGGCTTCCGTTACAAAAGCTCTGCGCTTTAAAAATCCCGTTTTTGTTATACGTAAAGTCAAAATTATCATAAGCGCTGATCCCAAACCCTATTTTTCCTGAAGCCAGTACTTTATCGGCGATGTAATTCCCGTCAGGCTGCTGGACAAGATTTACCATAAGCGGGCGCCGCGAACGGTTAACGGAAGAATTTTCCCCAACCGGGTAAACCATCAGCGTATTAATCGTTGGTTTCTTTGTATCTGCGACAAGGATATTGAATCCGAAAAGCATTGGATTGATGATTTTTTCACTTTTGGTATCGCGGAATTCAAAATGAAGGTGTGGCCCTCCGGATCCGCCTGTATTTCCTGAAAAAGCGATAACATCACCTTTTTTCACGCGCAACTGATCTGGCGTTGGGAACATCTCAATTTCAAAAGATTGTTCTTTATAATGTATTTCTTTTATAAAAGATTCGATCGCGCCATTGCCTTTTGACAAATGCCCGTAAACTGTTGTATAACCGTTTGGATGATCAATATAAATTGCTTTTCCGTATCCATAGGCCGAAATCTTTATTCGTGAAATATAACCGTCAGCGGCGGCATATACAGGCAAACCTTCTTTTTGCTGAGTTTTAAAATCGAGCCCGGTATGAAAATGGTTACTCCGCAACTCTCCGAAAGAACCCGAAAGCAATAACGGAATATCTAAAGGCGACCGAAAATAATCAGTGGGATATTGTGCCTGGCATAAAAAACCGGAGATTAGAAAAAAGGCGGATAAAGTAATTTTAAATTTGTTCATTTTGGCTTATATTAAAATTATATTCTTGGATTTTGGTATGTTTTTATAAATTATAACTTGCTTTAATGCAAATTATTACAAGGCATCTGAATTAAAATTACAAAAATACGGAAAAACTATTGGTATAATAAAATAGGAATATTAACTTTGTGAAATTAAGTAATGAAAAGCACTTTATGAGTGAAATCACGGAAATAGTTGATACTCTTGAAAGTAAGATCGGAAAGCTTTTACAAAAATTGGAAAATCTTGAAAAATCTTCATCAGAATTAAAGCAGGAGTTACAACAATCCCATGTTACTATTGAAAAGCAATCGCAGGAAATTGCAGCGCTTAAAACACAATATGACACGCTCAAGATTGCAAATTCGTTACTTGGCAGTGACGATAATAAAAGAGATACGAAGCTTAAGATAAATTCATTAATCCGGGAAATAGATTACTGCATTGCGCAGTTATCCGATTAAACAGCATGGACGAAAAGCTTAAAATCAAGATATCGATTGCCGACAGGGTTTATCCGCTGACGGTTGAATTTTCTCAGGAAGAAGGCCTGCGAAGCGCATCAAAAAAAATCGATCTGATGATTAAGCAATTTGAAGAAAATTATGCAGTCCGGGACAAACAGGATGTTTTAGCCATGTGCGCATTGCAATTTGCTTCACAGCTGGAACAAAAACAAATCGACAAATCAACTGATAATGTTGAAACTAACGAAAGATTGAAAAAGCTGAATAATCTTCTGACTGATTATCTCGACAAATAAATACGTTCTTTACATAACTAAGATACTGCCTACATTAGTTCACATTTGGTAAACTCAACACTAACAAATTAGAATGAGCAAATCATCGCTACTATAGCATGCCACTTTTATCGTGGATCCTTGACCAGCGAGTTAGCTCAAAACTTGTCTTTACGAGTTTATACAATCATCTAATGTAGGCTTTTTTTTATATAAACAAAAACAAAACATGGACACAATTTTAATTATAATCATCTCGGCAATCGTCGGAATCGGGGGCGGTTTTTTCATTGCCAAAATACTGGAGAAAAAAAACGTTTCAAACCTCATAAAAAATGCTAAAAAGGAAGCGGCATCAATTTTAAAAGACGCCAATCTTGAAGCAGAAAATATCAAAAAAGACAAAATACTTCAGGCTAAGGAAAAATTCATCGAGCTCAAAGCCGAACACGAGCAGGTAATCCTAAACCGTGATAAAAAAGTTGCCGAAGTCGAAAAACGAATCCGCGATAAAGAATCACAGGTTTCAAGCGAATTGGCCAAAGCAAAAAAAGTCAATGATGACTTTGAAGATAAAACCAAAGAATACACTTCTAAAATTGAACTACTCGACAGGAAACAAACCGAAGTTGAACGCATGCACAAAAGCCAGCTTGAACAACTTGAAGTAATTTCAGGCTTGTCGACAGAAGACGCTAAAAATCAATTGATCGAAGGCTTAAAGGCTGAAGCCAAAACCAATGCGATGTCTTATATTCAGGACACTTTGGAAGAAGCAAAACTTACAGCCCAACAAGAAGCCAAGAAAATCATCATCAACACTATCCAAAGAGTAGGAACTGAAGAAGCCGTAGAAAACTGCGTTTCTGTATTCAATATTGAATCGGATGATGTAAAAGGCCGGATCATTGGGCGCGAAGGAAGAAATATCCGCGCAATCGAGGCGGCAACCGGAGTTGAAATTATTGTTGACGATACACCCGAAGCAATCATTCTTTCCTGTTTTGACCCGGTTAGAAGGGAAATCGCACGTTTGGCATTACATAAATTAGTTACTGACGGACGAATCCATCCGGCGCGTATCGAAGAAGTCGTTGCCAAAACAACCAAACAAATCGAAGATGAAATCATTGAAGTTGGTAAACGTACCGTCATTGATTTAGGAATCCACGGTTTACACCCTGAATTGATTAAAGTCGTAGGCCGAATGAAATACCGCTCGTCTTATGGCCAAAACCTGTTACAGCACTCACGTGAGGTTTCTAAGCTTTGCGGAATCATGGCTGCTGAATTAGGGCTTAACGTAAAACTTGCCAAAAGAGCGGGATTACTACACGATATCGGAAAAGTCCCTGATGCCGAAAGTGATTT
Source organism: uncultured Flavobacterium sp. (assembly GCA_964605595.1). Taxonomy (GTDB): domain Bacteria; phylum Bacteroidota; class Bacteroidia; order Flavobacteriales; family Flavobacteriaceae; genus Flavobacterium. The sequence continues at coordinate 23,178 of CAZSDN010000009.1, forward strand.
GCCACACGCACTTTTAGGTATGCAATGGGCTGAAAAATACGGTGAGAAAGAAGAAGTTTG
>CAZSDN010000009.1:23247-34617 GCA_964605595.1 uncultured Flavobacterium sp.
ATCGGAGCGCACCACGACGAAATTGAAATGAAATCATTGCTTTCGCCTATAGTACAGGTTTGTGATGCTATTTCCGGTGCAAGGCCGGGTGCAAGACGCCAGGTTTTGGATTCCTATATTCAAAGGCTAAAAGACCTTGAAGATATCGCTTTCGGATTCAACGGTGTTAAAAACGCTTATGCCATCCAGGCCGGACGTGAATTACGCGTTATTGTTGAAAGCGAAAAAGTTTCTGACGACCATGCCGCAAGCCTTTCTTTTGACATTTCACAAAAAATCCAAACAGAAATGACATATCCTGGACAAGTAAAGATTACAGTAATCAGGGAAACCAGGGCGGTAAATATCGCTAAATAATTTTCCCCGAATTACCATATAAAAAAAGCGCTTCGATATGAAGCGCTTTTTTTAATTCAGGAATATATTGCAAACATCCAGTTCATTAATTGGCTTGAGAAGATAATTTGAGATTTCATTCTCATATACTTTAGCCCGTTGCAAATCAAGGATATCATTTGATGAAGTCACCAAATAAACCGGAGTCGGCAATTCAAAATCTGACTTTAACTTTCTGAATTCTTCTAAAAACTGCCATCCATCCATAATAGGCATGTTGATGTCAAGTAAAATTAAATCCGGAAGATTATTGTTGACAATCCTTTCTTTCAGAATTTCCAGCGCATCAAAACCGTTTTCAAAAAAACACGGATTGATATCGATTTCATTTTTACTAAGCAGGTTTTTGAGGATGAAATGATAAATCCTGTCATCATCAACTACAAATACTTTCTTGTATTTAATCATTAAAATATATTTTAAATAAGGTTCCCAGATTAATTTTACTGTCGACGGCTACTTTTCCTCCCATCGCTTCTATTTGATTTTTAGACATAAATAAGCCCAGGCCTCGTGAGTTTGGATGCTTATGAAAAGTCTTATACATCCCAAAAAGTGAGTCGCCATGTTTTTCAAGATCTATTCCCAGGCCGTTATCGGCTATTGCTAAGACTTTCTTGTCATTTTCGTAATAAAAACTATAATGGATTAATGGCCGCTCATCGGGTTTTGAATACTTGACCGCATTGGTTGAAAAATTCAGCAAAACACTTTCAAGATAGGCCGGATTGAAATTGACGGTTTCATTTTCGGGAATATCAATTTTATATTCCACGTTATGCTTAATGAATTCCTCACTCAAAAGATTCAGCATCTTTTTGAGATAGACATTCAGATTTAAATGCTCTTTTGTTGGCTTCAGATCGGAATGGATTTCGACAAGCTCTTTAAGGTTATTAATTGTTTGTGTAAGATCATTTGAGTTTGTCCTTAAATAACTCAGGCTTTCATTCCTTATGTTTTCGTCTTTTTCACTTTCGATAATATCAAGCAACATCTTGAAATTCCCCGCATGTGAACGCAGGTTATGCGAAACTATATGGGCAAAATTCAATAATTTTTTATTTTGCTCACTCAAAATTTCAAGCGTGCGCTTTAATGCCTGCTCCTTCTCTATTTGTACTGAAATATCAGTATGTGTTCCAATAACACGAAGCGGGCTGCCATTGTCATCACGATGAATGATTTTACCACGGCTTAAAACCCATTTATACTGATTGCCTTTCGTTAATACGCGTTGCAGGTTTTTGTAAAAAGGTGTTCTGCCTTCAAAATGTTCCTGAATATCTTTTTGGTATTTTTCTTTATCATCGGGATGTATTCTGTCGTCCCATTTATTCAGGGGAAGAATAGTGTCTTTTTCATCAAAGTGAAGCATTTTCATCGATTGAGAAGAAAAGAAAACCATATTTGTTTTTACATCCAGATCCCAGATTCCTTCAGAAGAAGCCTGAAGCGCAAATTGATAACGCTCTTCTGAAATCTTCAGCTTTAGCGCCTGGATACGGCTTTCTGTATTGTCATTGACTCTTCCGTAAAAAATCACACCGCCATTTCCATCATCTTCGATTGTAGCCCTGACCATAAACCATCTTAACCCTTTTATAGGCAGGTTACAGCGGAATTCAAAAATCCAGGTTTGCATCAATTGCCGTGACCTGTCGATAGATTCGAGAAAATCCGGAAAATCTTCAGGCAAGATTTTCGTTTTCAGAACATCAATCGTATAATGATCGACTTCTTCATCGGCCAACTCAAAATGATCAATGACCGACTCACTCAAAAACGGAAATCTGATTGTTCCGAGTTCATCAATAGTCATTTGAAATATAAGGTCGGGAATTTGGGACAAAAGTTTATTGAAAAAATTAATTTTATCTTCCTGTTGTAAAGAATTCGTAAAGAAATCCAGCTTCATTTGGTAGTTTTAGGGGAATGTTTATAACAAAAAATGGGGCTTATTGTTAAAAAGCATGCAAAGGTATAAAAATTATAACAGTAAACTACCGCCTAGGATGAAAAGCATTAATAACTTTTGCGAGATGTTTCCTGTCGAGATGAACATAAATTTCGGTAGTTGTAATCGATTCGTGGCCAAGCATTAGTTGGATTGAACGAAGGTCAGCGCCATTTTCCAGCAAATGCGTCGCAAATGAATGACGAAAAGTGTGCGGACTGATTGCTTTATTGAGATTGATTTTAATTGCCAGATTTTTTACAATTGTAAAAATCATCGCACGTGTTAGTTTTCGGCCTCTGCGGTTCAGGAATAATGTATCTTCGCAACCTTTTTGAATAGGATTGTTTATCCTGACCTCATCTTTATACAGGCAAATATATTTTTGGGTAAGGTTTCCTACTGGAACAAACCGCTGTTTATTTCCTTTTCCTGTGATTTTGACAAACCCTTCATCAAAAAATAAATCTGAAACTTTAAGTTCTACCAATTCCGAAACACGCAAGCCACAGCCATATAACGTTTCGATCATTGCCCGGTTGCGTTCGCCTTCTGCCGAGGACAAATCAATCGCAGAAATTAAATTATCAATGTCGTTTAAAGACAAAGTATCCGGCAGTTTTCTTCCTGTTTTGGGCGTTTCAATTAGTTCAAGAGGATTGTCATTCCGATAATCTTCAAAAACCAGATAATTAAAAAAACTCTTCAAACCCGAAATAATCCTTGCCTGTGAGCGTGGATTTACTTCTTTTGAAACCGAATAAATAAATTGCTGCAAAGTTTCTTCAGTGATTTTTACAGGCGAAACCATTATTTGGTTTTCATCCATAAACAAACACAGCTTCTCAATATCAAATGAATAATTATCAATCGTATTTTGTGACAAACCACGCTCGATTTTGAGATAGGACTGATAACTTTTTATATAGGATTTCCAGCTTTCCATTAGTGCAAATGAACGAAAAAATACACATATACAAAAAATACACATTTATCGTAAAAACAATAATTATATAATATTTTTTCAGATATTAATAATAAAAAAATAAATATTTTTCAATAAAAAGACAATTCTTCAAGTTAATTATATGTGAATTAAGATTCTTTTAAGGTTGAATTCTGAATCTCAAAATTACTTTTGATCAATAACCTAAAAAAATCAATTATGAAAATCTTAAAAATTTTTACTGTCGCATTCCTTTTTGGAATGTTTCAAATGAATGCACAAGAAACTTCAACAAAATCGCCCATCAGTTTTGGAGTAAAAGGCGGTGTCAATTTTGCCAATGTAACCGGGGATGATTTTGAAGGCCCAAATGCAAGAACCAGTTTTCACGCAGGTGTGCTTATGGAAATTCCGGTTTCAAATATGTTTTCCATCCAAGCCGAAGCACTTTATTCAGGACAGGGATTTAAATCTGACATCAACGGATTGGGAACTTCTGACAATATTGAATACCAGCTGGACTATATCAACGTTCCGATTCTCGCAAAAATTTATCTTACAAAAGGATTAAGTATTGAAGCCGGCCCGCAGCTAAGCTTTAAGGTCAATGAGGAAATTGATGCGGATCCGAATAATAATCCCGGTGATTTTGACTTGGATGAAGCCGAAGATTTTGATTTTGCTTTAGCCGCCGGCCTTACTTTCCAGACTGAAATGGGATTCTTCGCATCAGGCAGGTACACTCACGGTTTAACTGATATAATCAAAAATGCCGATGTGAAAAATTCAGTTTTCCAAATTGGGATCGGATTTAAATTTTAAAACTCCGACTGCATAAAATAAAAAAGCCTCCTGTTGGAGGCTTTTATTTTTTAAAACTATGATTCAATTAAAATCTGTAACCCAGACCAATTTGAATGGTAGAAGTTTTTACATCTATAGCACTGTTCTCGCTGATGTTTTGCAAACCAATATTGTATCTTGCATCAACAAAAAGGTTTCCAGTAATATCATAAGCTGCTCCAGCTCCGATACCAAAATCCATCGATTTAACGGCATCATCAACTCCAGAGTCAGCACCAGCTTTAAATCCAATATACGGACCAGCCTGGATATTGAAAGTTTCAGCCACATAGTACTTCGCCATTACAGGAATTTTAATGAAATTTACAGCTGCATCTTTAGCTCCTTCCATAGAATATAGAACCTCAGGTTGAACGTGGAATTTCTCAGAAATAGTGAAGTCAACAAAACCTCCTAAGTAAAAACTAGTTGTTGAGTCTGAATCCAAATCTCCAGTAAAATTCGAGAAGTTTGCTCCTGCTTTAGCACCAAATTTCATTTCTTGTGCATTGGCAGCTCCAAAAGCAACTAATGCGATTGCAGATAAAAGAATTTTTTTCATTTTGTTTTGTTTTAAAATTTATAACAAATTTATAGGAATTTTACTAAAGCGTTTTTAGGGATCATCATAGTTATTAACAAAGTTATAAACACTTTGTTAACAAACCATACCTACCTAATAATTCGTTAATTAATGAATTATTAACTTTTTCCGGCTTTTATATGAGTAAATTAGTACAACTTTAAAAACAATTTTACAAATCAAACTAAAAAACGTATTATGAAAAAAGTAATGTTATTAACAATGTTTATAATTTTTGGAACATTGACAGTAAACGCACAAGGCCTGCGTTTTGGCGTAAAAGGCGGAGCCAATTTTGCCAAACTTGACGGTAAAGATGTTGATGCAGATAATCTCACCAGTTGGTATGCGGGCGCCCTTTTGGAAATAAATGTATTCCAAAATTTTTCGGTTCAACCCGAAGTCCTTTATTCTTCTCAGGGAGCAAAAGTTGACGGTTTTGGCGATTTCAAGTTAGATTATATTAATGTGCCGGTTTTGGCAAAATTCTATTTGATTTCCGATATGTTAAGCCTTGAAGCAGGCCCGCAGTTCGGGTTCCTTGTGAACGACAACGTCGAGCAGCAGTTTGAAGCCAAATCATTTGATTTTGCCGCAATTGGCGGTATCGGTTTAAATATTACCGATAACTTTTTTGCCCAGGCCAGATATGTGGTTGGATTAACAGACACAACCCGAGATGCTGATATTAAAAACACAACGATACAGGTTGGTTTGGGATATAGATTTTAAAAGTTTATGCCATGCAATAAAAAGCCATTTCTCCGGAATTGGCTTTTTTTATTTCAATGCGAATCATAATCGGATTTTATTATTTTTACTAAAACTTTTAAAATGAAAATAATCATCATAAATGGCCCAAACTTAAACCTGCTCGGCAAACGCGAACCTGAAATATACGGAAGCCAGACATTTGATGGTTATTTTGAAGATCTTAAATCCCGGTTTCCCGAAATAGACCTGAATTATTTCCAAAGTAATATTGAAGGCGAACTGATTGATAAAATCCAGCAAACCGGTTTTTCGTTCGACGGAATTATTTTGAACGCCGGTGCCTACACACACACTTCAATCGGAATAGGCGACGCTATAAAAGCGATTTCAACACCAGTGATAGAAGTGCATATTTCAAATACTTTTTCGCGTGAAACTTTCCGTCACCAATCTTTTATTTCACCAAATGCCAAAGGCGTTATTATTGGATTTGGCTTGCAAAGTTATGATTTGGCATTGCAGTCATTTAAAAAATAATCCGGTTTTAATACAACCATTAGTCCAAAAAAAACGTCATCCATAAAATCAAATAAGACAAAACAACAAACATGAAACAATTATTTACGCTTGTGCTGATTTTTTATTCCGTAATTATTTCAGCGCAAATCAGAGGAACCGTTTCCGACGAACAAGGCCGTCCGCTTCCGTTAGTGAGCATTTTAGTCGAAAATACTTACAACGGAACTTCTTCAAACGAACAAGGCCAATATGAACTTAATCTAAAAACAACGGGAAACCACACCTTGATTTTTCAATACCTCGGATTCAAAACCAGGAAAATTACCGTTAATGTCGATAAATTTCCATTTGAACAAAATGTGAGGCTTATAGAAGAAAACCTTTCGCTTACTGAAGTTGTGATTAATACAAAAGAAAATCCGGCCAATTCGGTAATCCGTAATGCGATTCGGTCTAAAAAGGAAAACTCTGAAAAAACATCCCGGTTTACGGCCGATTTTTATTCGCGCGGGGTTTTCAAACTCAAAGATACCCCTAAAAAAATATTCGGCGTAGAAGTTGGCGACCTTGACGGCGCGCTCGATTCTACCGGTTCCGGGATCATTTATCTTTCAGAAACCGTTTCGAAGATTACTTTCGAAAAGCCAAATAACCTGAAAGAGCGGATTATAGCGTCTAAAGTCAGTGGTGATGACAAAGGCTTCAGTTACAATACGGCGAGGATGACCGCTTATGATTTCTACAATAATACCCTTCCGTTTGCAATAAACATGATTTCGCCCATTGCAGATAATGCTTTCAATTACTATAAATACAAACTTGAAGGGACTTTTCAGGACGAAAGCAATCAGATGATCAATAAAATCAAGGTCATTGCCAAGCGTGACAAGGAACCGGTTTTTGAAGGCTACATTTATATCGTTGAAGATTCCTGGGCGATTTATGCGATAGATTTAGAAGCAAAAGGTTACAGGATGAAACAGGAACTTATAGATTCGCTTCGGTTGATACAGAATTTCGGATACAACAGCAGCAACAATATCTGGTCAAAGAATACGCAGAACCTTGAATTTACGGCCGGAATGTTTGGCATCAAGTTCAACGGAAAATTCTCCTATGTTTACAGCAATTACGATTTCAGGGATTCTTTCGAGAAAAACACATTTACGAAAGAAATAGTAAGCTTTGAAGATAATTCAAATAAAAAGGATTCGGTTTTTTGGAACCAGTTCCGCCCCATTCCGCTGACTACCGAAGAAAGCCGCGACTATGTCAGGAAAGACAGCATTTATGAAGTGCGTAATTCAAAATCCTATCTCGATTCAATCGACAAAAAGAGCAATCGTTTTAAAATCCTTGCCCCGATTACGGGTTACAGTTATTATAATCGTTTTAAAAAATACCGCTTCAGTTATGACGGTTTAATAAATATTGGTTCACTTGGATTCAATACTGTTCAGGGATGGAACCTCGATTCAGGTTTTTCATTCAGAAAATGGAAAGGTGAAGACAAAGGCAAATACACCAATATCAAAGCCATTGTCAACTATGGTTTTGCAGAAGAACGTTTGCGTATATCAGGGAATTACAATCACAGGTTTAATAACCAGAATTATGCGACGATTGATGTTTCGGGCGGTGTAAAAGTAAATCAGTATAATCCTGAAGAGCCGATCAGTTCGCTGGTAAATTCGGTTAGCACTTTGTTTTTCAAGAACAATTTCATGAAATTATACAACAAAGAATTTGCGGCAATCAATTATTCGCAAAATGTGGCCAGCGGTGTTTTCATAAACGGAAGATTAGAATACCAGCAACGAAAACCACTTGTTAACAATACCGATTATGTTTTTATTAAAGACAATGATTTTTACACTTCAAACAATCCGTTGAACCCGTTGAGCGATCTTCCAGCTTTTGAGACACATCATCTGACCAAAGCCTCGATTTCGACTACAATTAATTTCGGAACAAAATACATTTCGCGCCCGGATGGAAAAATCAATCTTTACAGCCGGAAATATCCATCTTTCACATTTTTATATCAGAATGCATTCGCCGCAACCGAAAAAAATTATGAATACCAGTTTGCATCGGCACGAATGTATTATGGTACAACTTTAGGAAACAAAGGAACTTTTGCATCAAATATCAAAGCCGGGAAATTTTTCAACGCTGATAATATTTCGTTCATAGATTACAAGCATTTCAACGGAAACCTGACGCATGTCGGAACAGGAAATTACCTGAACGCATTTAACCTGCTTCCCTATTATACCGCAAGTACGAACGATTCATTTCTTGAAGCGCACATAGAATACAATGACAAAGGGTTCATTATGAATAAAATCCCGTTGTTGAATTTATTAAAATCGAGTTTGGTTCTTGGATTTCACAATCTTTCGGTTCCCGACAGAAACCCTTATAATGAATTTACGGTAGGCCTTGACAATCTTGGCTTTGGAAAATTCAGGATGTTCCGAATCGATTATATCCGATCCTACCAAAATGGATATCAGGGCGATGGCGTTATGTTCGGATTGAAATTTTTGGATGTTATCCAGTAATTGCATAAAAAAATCCCGATTAATAACCGGGATTTTTTATTTAAGATTATAAAATTATTCTTCTCTGACAATTCTAGCGCCAATGGCTTTCAATCGCGCTTCAATATCTTCATAACCACGATCAATTTGCTCAATGTTTTGGATTGTGCTGGTTCCTTTTGCAGAAAGCGCGGCGATCAACAAAGAAATTCCGGCCCTGATATCAGGTGACGACATTGTGGTTGCCTTTAATTGTGATTTAAAATCATGTCCCATAACTACGGCACGGTGCGGGTCACAAAGCATGATTTTTGCGCCCATATCGATCAGTTTATCTACGAAAAACAAACGGCTTTCAAAGTTTCCTGAAAGTATTCGGAATAACGCCCAGGTTTTCCCAACTTACATTCTTGATCGTAATCTCGCTTTTTGTCATTGCGGCAAGCCCGATCCAGCTTCCGATTTCAATCATATCAGGAAGAATCCTGTGTTCGCAACCGCCGAGTTTTTCAACTCCTTCAATCGTAAGTAGATTTGAACCTACGCCAGTGATTTTTGCGCCCATCGAGTTGAGCATCTTGGACAATTGCTGTAAATAGGGTTCGCAAGCCGCGTTATAAATTGTTGTTTTTCCTTTGGCCAAAACTGCAGCCATTACAATATTTGCAGTTCCGGTCACCGATGCTTCATCCAAAAGCATATCGGTTCCGGTTAGGCCATCGGCGGCTTCAACGCCATAAAAGTGGTCTTCGCGGTTATAACGGAATTTTGCGCCAAGATTGATAAATCCTTCAAAATGCGTATCCAACCGCCTTCTTCCGATTTTATCGCCGCCCGGTTTCGGAATGTAACCTCTTCCGAATCTGGCCAATAACGGCCCGACAATCATAATAGAACCTCGCAGCGAACCGCCTTCTTTTTTAAAGGCTTCGGTTTCAAGATAGCCAACATTAACTTCATCCGACTGGAAAGTATAGGAACCTTTTCCGATTTTTTCAACTTTAACACCCAGATTCTTCAAGAGTGTTATAAGCTTATTTACATCTATGATATCCGGAATATTGTTTATTGTTACCTTTTCAGGCGTAAGCAAAACAGCGCATAAAATCTGTAACGTTTCGTTTTTTGCACCTTGCGGTGTGATTTCTCCTTTTAACGGAATGCCGCCTTTTATTTTAAAAATTCCCATTTTGCTGCCGGTTATTGTTTTCTGTTTTGATTTTTATGTGATTGGTTCTGCTTATTTTTTGTAATCTTTTGCTTTTGGTTATTTGCCGGCGTGATTTTATTTGACATCCGTTTATTGGTGCGCATCAAATCGGTAGTATTCAAAAGCTCTTCGGAACTTCCTGTCAAATTTATCTTTCCGCCTGATAATTCCAGTAAATGCTCAAAAATCACATCATCCTTAACTGTATCTTTATTCCAGCTCAGGTACGATTTTTTCATGTGGTTCGCAATTACTTTTATCAGCGCGTTTTTGAGTTCGCCGTCTTCCCATTTATTGGCCACATCGATCATGTATTTGATATTGTTGCCATAAAAACGGTATTTCGGGAAATTCTGCGGATAAGGCAGCGGATCTGGTTTCAGCTGTAAAACTTCTCGCGAAGGAATCGGATACGGCGAATCAACATCGAGCCTAAAGTCAGACATGATAAAAATCTGGTCCCAAAGTTTATGCTGGAAATCGGGAACATCGCGCAAATGCGGGTTTAAACTTCCCATCACTTGAATGATGTATCGCGCCGCTTTGTTGCGTTCTTCCTTATCTGCAATAACTGTTGCCTGATCGATCAGTTTTTGCAAATGGCGGCCATATTCGGGAATGATCAAAGGTTTTCTTTCCGAATTGTATTCTAAATTGAATACAACGTCATTCGCATTTTCTTTAATATATTTTGATTCCATATTTTTTATAACGAGACAATACCCTCAATTGTAGAAACTTCTATGTATTTGTCAATTACCGATTGCGGGTCTTTCATTTGGACATTTATCGAAACGCTGGTGAATTTTCCTGTTTTCGATTTTGAGGTTTTTATTACTGCGCCCATCGAGTTAAACGCATTTTCAACTCTTTCTACATTATCATTTACAGACGGCACAATAAATTTATACAGGTATTCCGACGGCCAGCTCGTGCTCTGCTCCAGCTCATCGCGCAGCCGTTTGTAAAAATCTTCGGTGTTTTTATCCATGTTTAAATTGAAAATAAACGCAAATATACGCTAATGGTTTTAGAATTTATCGCATCCTGATGAGATTTTAAAAACCCTTTTTAAAATTTAAATTTTCAGGAGCTTTTCGCGCTATCCGCAGTAGTTTTTCGCCCCAAAACACGGGGCAAAAAAGCTACACGCTCCTATCACGGCTAGGGCTTTGTTTTAGCCTGAACGAATATATTCCCAGTTTAACATTGAAATTCTGTCCTTAAATTCTGAAATCTGAAATCTAAAATCTATCTTTGCGCCTTATTTTTTCAAAATAGTGCAGAAATCAAAAGAAATTGTGGTCATCATCGGCGGACCCGGAACCGGCAAAACTACCATTATAGACGGATTGATATCCCGTGGTTTTTGCTGTTATCCCGAAGTTTCCCGTGAAGTAACAATGGAAGCAAAAAAACAGGGAATTGAACAGCTTTTCCTTGAAAACCCACTGCTTTTCAGCGAGCTTTTGCTCGAAGGCCGAAAAAAACAATACACGAATGCAATTCAGGAACCGCATGATGTGGTATTCCTTGACCGCGGCATTCCTGATGTTTTGGCATACATGCACTATATTGGCGACAGTTATCCGGCACATTTTGACCAAGCCTGCCACGAAAACAAATATACACGCATTTTCATACTTCCGCCCTGGG
>CAZSDN010000009.1:34627-40397 GCA_964605595.1 uncultured Flavobacterium sp.
CTCTGTCTCAACTGTAGTGCTTTGATGAGGAGTATTTTAAATATTCCAAAACATTTATTTTACCGCCCTGGGAAGAAATTTATGTGAGCGACGACGCGCGTTATGAAAATTACGAACAGGCAAAACTGATCTACAACCATCTTACGGAAACGTACCAGAAATACGGTTATAATCTTACTGAAGTCCCAAAAGACACCGTTGATAACCGAATTCTTTATATCTTAGAGCATTTGAAATAATCAGGATTTTGTTTCCTGAAACATCAAAGCCATGCAGGAACCTATACAAATTCTTCAGCATTATTGGAAGCACGGACAATTCAGGCCGCTGCAGCATGAAATTATTACATCAGTTTTATCAGGAAACGACACTTTTGCTTTAATGCCAACCGGCGGCGGAAAATCAATCTGTTTTCAGGTTCCGGCTTTAGTTAAGGATGGAATTTGCCTTGTAATTTCGCCTTTGGTTGCTTTAATAAAAGACCAGGTTTCTAATTTACAGCAGCGCGGCATAAAAGCGGTCGCGCTAACCGGCGGAATAAAAACCGACGAGATTATCGACCTTTTGGATAATTGCCAATTCGGAAATTATAAATTCCTTTATCTTTCGCCCGAAAGGCTTCAGTCTGAATGGATTTTGGAACGCATCAAAAACCTTCCGGTAAACCTGATCGCGGTTGATGAAGCGCATTGTGTGTCGCAATGGGGACACGATTTCCGGCCGGCATATTTAAAAATTTCATTGCTCAAAAAACATTTTGATAAAATCCCATTTCTGGCATTGACGGCTTCAGCCACAAAAAGGGTACGCGAAGATATAGTTGAGCAATTAAAATTAGATGCGCCTCAGGTTTTTCAGAAATCATTCGAGCGCAAAAACATTGCTTACATGGTTTTTGAAGCCGAGGACAAACTGCATCGCATCAGGCAGATTTTATCAAAAAATCCGCAGCCTTCGATTATTTATGTCAGAAACAGGAAATCATGCATTGAAATTTCGTCGCAGCTTCAATCGTTGGGTTTTACCGCGACCTATTACCATGGCGGGCTAACATCTGAAGAAAAAGACAAGAACATGCAACTCTGGATGAAAGAGAAAGCCCAGACAATTGTCGCTACAAATGCTTTTGGAATGGGAATCGATAAACCCAATGTAAAAACCGTGATCCACATCCAGCTTCCCGAAAACCTCGAAAATTATTACCAGGAAGCCGGCCGGGCTGGAAGAAATGAAGAAAAAGCTTTCGCTGTTTTACTAACATCGCCATCAGACAGCATCCAGGCCGAAAGCCAATTCCTATCGGTTTTACCCGATAAGGATTTCCTGAAAACGGTTTTTGTAAAACTTTGCAATTATTTTCAGATTGCTTATGGCGAAGGAATCGGCGAACGGTTTGCCTTGAACCTGAACCATTTTTGCTTGCAATATCAATTGCCTGTCATGAAAACGTATAACGCTTTGCAATTTTTAGACCGCCAGGGAATAGTTACTTTGTCACAGGAATTTTCAGAAAAATCAACCGTTCAGTTTTTAATCGAATCGAAAGAAGTTATCCGATACATGAGCCTCAACACTCCAGACGAGCCTATCGTGCTTGCATTATTGCGGACTTATCCCGGGATTTATGAAATTCCGGCTTCGTTGAATCTGGCTCTTATCGCAAAAAAATCGAATGCGACCGAAGCAGAAGTTTCAAAGCTTCTGAAAAAATTATATGAAAAAGGCATTATCGATTATCATTCAAAAAATAATGACACGGTACTTTTGTTCAATGAAATCCGGGAAGATGAAAAAACAATCAACCGTGTTTCAAAATATCTTGACAATCAGAACAACCTGAAAAAACAGCAACTGAAAGCAGTTTTGGATTATGTTTCAGACAAATCGGACTGCAAAAGCAAAATCATCTTGGCTTACTTTGACGAAGTTATTAAAACCGATTGCGGAATTTGTTCGTTTTGTATTTCGAAAAAACCTGTAAAAACCGACACTGTAACTATCGCAAAGGAAATTCTTCATTTGCTGGAAAAAGATGACCTTGATTCAAGAGAAATCCAAAACCTGACCAATCATCCGGCCGATGCGCTTATCTTTGCACTGAAACAATTGCTTGAGAATAACATCATCGCAGTCAGGCCAAATAATAAATACGCATTAAAACAATAATGGAAAAATTACGCATCGTTTTTATGGGAACTCCAGATTTTGCAGTTGGGATTCTTGATACAATACGCAAAAACAATTATGATATTGCCGGAGTGATTACAGCCGCCGACAAGCCTGCCGGGCGTGGGCAAAAAGTAAAGTATTCGGCCGTAAAAGAATATGCGCTGGCAAACAACCTGAATTTATTGCAGCCCACAAATCTGAAGGATGAAAATTTCCTGTCGCAACTAAAAGCTCTTAATGCAAATTTGCAAATTGTCGTAGCTTTCAGGATGCTTCCGAGAGTTGTATGGGAAATGCCTAAATTCGGCACATTTAATTTACACGCATCGTTATTGCCAAACTATCGCGGCGCAGCACCTATTAATTGGGCTATTATCAACGGAGAAACAAAAACCGGCGTCACTACTTTTTTTATTGATGATAAGATTGACACAGGTGCGATGATCCTGAGTTCGAAAACCGAAATTCCATCGGATGAAAATGCCGGGCAACTCCACGACAGATTAATGGCACTTGGAAGCAATACCGTGATAGAAACACTTCGGTTAATTGAAAATGGAAATGTTCAAACCCAAGTCCAAAATGATACCGGCGACATAAAGACAGCCTACAAACTCAATAAAGATAATTGCAAAATAGACTGGAAAAAACCGGCCGTTGAAATTTTCAACCTCATTCGCGGACTTTCTCCATATCCCGCTGCGTGGTGTAATTTTAAAGATGGAGAACAGGAATGGAATGTCAAAATCTATGAAGCAAAAGTGTTGAATGGAACTAAAAACGATGTGCCTGGAAAAATCATCACAACAAAAAAAGAAATAAAAATTGCCGCATCTGAAGGTTTTATAGAAATTTTGAGCCTGCAATTTCCAGGAAAAAAGAAAATGAAAACGTCAGAATTGCTTAACGGAATGACATTTTCGGAAGGAGCAATCGCATATTAAGCCGTATGGATCGGGCTTTTTTCTGCAAAGCGCCATGCTTTATCAACATAATTCACGAAGTTATCAACAAATCGATGAATAGCACTATAAAACTCTTGCACGGTAAGGAATTCCTATTAAATTTGTTATTATCAACATATTTTAACCAACATTTAAATAACTATTATTATGAACAAATCAGAATTAATCGACGCTATCGCCGCAGACTCAGGAATTTCAAAAGCAGCTGCAAAAATGGCATTGGAATCATTTTTAAACAATGTAGGCGCTACATTAAAAAAAGGCGGTAGAGTATCTTTAGTAGGATTCGGATCTTGGTCTGTATCTGACAGAGCTGCAAGAGACGGAAGAAATCCACAAACTGGAGCAACAATTAAAATTGCTGCTAAAAAAGTGGTGAAGTTCAAAGCTGGTGCTGAATTAGAAGGAAGCTTGTAATATTTTAGCTTACAACTATATAGTAAAGCCTTCTATTCTTAGAAGGCTTTTTTTTATAAATTAGTATTATTATTTTTGGGTAATTCGCTTTTTTATTGTTAAATTTATTAAAACTTAAGCGGAATGATTTCAGATAAATTAAAAAAAGGACATTTGCTGATTGCCGAGCCTTCTATAATTGGAGATCTCTCTTTTAATCGTTCCGTCATTTTGCTTGCCGATCATAATACCGAAGGCTCAGTTGGTTTTATAATCAATAAACCTTTAAAATATACCATTAATGACCTTGTTCCTGAAATTGAGGCTAAATTCAAAATTTACAACGGCGGCCCGGTAGAGCAGGATAATCTGTATTTTATACACAATATTCCCGAACTTATTCCAAACAGCATCGAAATTTCAAACGGAATTTATTGGGGCGGTGATTTTGAATCAACAAAAACCCTGATAAACAACGGCGAAATCGGAAAAGACAATATTCGTTTTTTCTTAGGATATACAGGCTGGGAAGCCAATCAGCTTGAAAATGAAATGAGCGCCAACTCATGGATTATTACAAAAAACAGCTATGAAAATAAAATCATAGGAAAATCTACCACACATTTCTGGAAGGAAAAAATTATCGAATTGGGCGGCGATTATTTAATCTGGTCAAACGCACCTGAAAACCCGATTCTTAATTAACCAAGCCGAACCATCGTATTTAATTTTTGCAATAATTCTTCTGACAACTTTGTCCCAAACAGTTTTTTTCGGTATTTCGTAATTGGCTGGATTCCTTTAATCACATTTGTAACAAACAGTTCATCTGCTTTTTGAAGGTCAAAAGGTGAAATTACTTCTTCAGCAACTTCGAGGGTTTCGTTTTTTTTTGCAATCGCCAAAACCTGTTTCCTCATAATGCCGTTAACACAGCCTTCAGAAACCGGTGGAGTAACGAGTTTATTCCCGGTTAACATGAAAATGTTCCCATTGAGCGCTTCAATAACATTTTTGGTATCATTGAGCAAAAGGCAATTTTGCAGGCCGTTTTCATCAGCAAAAACGCTGCCTGTTATATTTATGATCCTGTTTGTAGATTTAATCGAGGAAAGCAGTTGTTTGGTAACATAAAAATCCTTGTATAAATCGACTTCATATTCGCTTTCACTAAATCCATACAATTGATTCATCAGCGGCTCAACTGAAGCTAAAAATGAAACTGAGTTATCTGACGGAAGATAAAAGCCGCCACTATTCCGAAAAACCGTAATACGCGCACGGCCTGAAATATGACAATCATTCACTTTGGCCAAAGTAAGGGCTTGCTCTTCGAAGAATTCCATCGTAAAATGCATTGGAATTTCCATGCGTATGATCCGCATTGAAGCCATCAGCCTGAAATAATGGTCTTCAAGGAACAGAATCCTGTTATCCAGGATTTTCATGGTTTCAAAAACGCCGTCACCATAAAGAAAAGCACGGTTGCCCGCTAATAAATTAGAATCGGATTCAACAATATTGCCATTAAAATTTATCATAAAAAAACCCTGTTTTAAACAGGGCAAATATAGGTCTTATTAAATAAATCTCAGACAGAACCGATCACATGTTTAAGATCGGAAATTTGGTTTTCCCATAATAGTGCGGCCTCATCCATTTCATCTTCCAAAGCATAATCTATTACCATTAACGAAACGTCTTTTGTGATTTCATCCTCAAGGATACGCATTTCGAAGAAGTAGTCCGTGTCCTGATCATCGGTATCAATCCATCTGAATTTAATCTTTTCTCCTGTTTTTTTAGATGCGACTCTGGCTTTTTCTTCAGAATCATTCCATATGAAAGTGAAATATTCACCCCTTGAATTTACGTTATCTGCAAACCATTCAGAAAGCCCTGAAGGTGTTGATATATATTGATATAGGAGTTGCGGGGATGAATTTATCTGGAACTCTAATTCGTATTTTACTTTAACTTCCATAGAACTGTGACTTTTTTTTGGAAATATATAGAATAAATACCAATAAAAAAGCATTTTAAAAATAATTTTTTTTTGCTTTGAATATTTGCAACCTATTAATTTAGTCCTATATTTGCACCCGCAATTAAGCCGCATAGCGAATTACTGAACTCCTGTTGAAATAAAACGAGAAAGGTATTCACGATGCATATAACCGAAGATTGGCGAGGTAGCTCAGTCGGTTAGAGCGCAGGATTCATAACCCTGAGGTCACGGG
>CAZSDN010000010.1:0-8493 GCA_964605595.1 uncultured Flavobacterium sp.
GTAAATTAGTTTTATAGAATAAAAAATCAGTGTCTCGGTTTTTTGTTTTATTAGTTAAAACCAAAGTAATTAGATTTAATTGTGGGAGGTTTTTCTTTTTTAACTAAGTATTAATAATCAATTACAATTAAATTAAAAAGAAAATGGCAAATCATAAGTCAGCTCTAAAGAGAATCAGAAGTAACGAAAAGAAAAGAGTATTAAACAGATATCAGCATAAAACTACACGTAATGCCATCAAAGCCTTGCGTTTGTCTTCTGATAAAAATGATGCTTCATCTAAATTGTCAGCTGTGATTTCTATGATTGATAAACTAGCTAAGAAAAATATCATTCATGATAATAAAGCTTCTAACCTGAAGTCTAAATTAACAAGACACGTTGCTAAAATGTAATTTTAGTAGAAGAATATAAAAAAAGGCTCTCAAACTGAGAGCCTTTTTTTATGCCTATTTTATTTTTTGAGCTATTTCCTGTAACATTTCACGGGTTAGGGGTTTTGGGAAAAAATCCAGCACCATTCCGAATTCTTTTGATTTTTGTATATCGCCGGGATCAATCGAAGATGACAATAAGATGATTATGGCGTCTTTATAATTATTATGAAGTTTTTGCTTAAACTGTTCCAAAAATTCCCATCCGTCCATTACCGGCATATTGAGATCCAATAAAATCAATATAGGAAAGTCGGAAATCGTATTATTTTCAATATTTTTCGGATCTTCGAGATATGCAACGGCTTCAGAACCATTCGGAAACATAACGATTTCCGCAACAATATCCGATTTAGACAGTACCAATTTGGATAATAGTAAAGCAATCGGGTCATCATCAATGCAAATAACTTTCTGTAACATTATTTTTCGTTCTTTAGTTTAATAGTAAAAGTTGTTCCCTGATCTACTTGGCTGTCAATGGTAATTCCGCCACCCATGCTTTCAATCTGGGATTTAACAAGATATAAACCCAGCCCTTTACTATCAGGGTAATTATGGAACCGTTGATAAAGCCCGAAGATTTTTCCTTTATATTTATCCAAGTCAATTCCTATTCCATTATCTTTAAATACAACCGTTGTAAATTTATCATCTTTTTTAACAGAAATTTCAATTTCCAGCCCTCGTTCAGGTGATTTGTATTTTATGGCATTTGTAAGTAAATTTAATAAAATGCTTTCAAAATAAGCCTTATTTGAATAAATCACCGCGCCGTTTTCAATATCAAGGGAAATTTTCGGCTTGGTACTCGAAACCAGAATATTGATTTGATTCAATACATTATCAAGGGATTCATTAATCGGAATAGCTTGTTTTTCGATAGATGGATTATCCCGAATAATCACTACTTTTCCTAAATCTGAAATTGTCTCGTTTAGCAAATAAGTCGATTTTACAAAGCCATCTACAATCATTTCCAACTCTTTGCTTTCAAGCGGAATGTCTTCTATAAGTTTCAGAAGCCCGATTAAATTTGACAATGGCGCCCGTAGGTTATGCGATGTAATGTAAGAAAACTGCCGTAAATCCCTATTGTTTTGTGTAAGCTCATTAATTAACTGTTCCTTTTCCTTTTCCTGAAGTTTTTGTTCGGTTACATCACGCTGGATGGAAATCCAGTGTGTATGCTCATTTTCTGAGTTGAAAACCGGAACCATTGAAAACCGCACCCAATATTCCTGGCCTTCTTTAGAATAACTGATGATTTCAATCTCGCATTCCATTTTGAGCCGAACACATGTTTCGAGTTTTTCAAGCTCTTCACGATTGGATTTTTCTCCATAAAACAGCAAAGGTGATTTACCGACCACATCAGTATATTCAAATCCTGACATAATTGTAAAGGCTTGGTTGACAAAGACAATTTTCGGAATCGGAGTTTCTGAAATATCCGAATCTGTAATCAAAACTGCATCTTTCGTGTTCGTAATCACAGTTTCAAGAAGTTTCAGCCGCTGTTCTTCTTCTTTTCTTTTTGTAATGTCCTGCATGGCTCCAATCATCCTGGTTGGTTCGCCGTTTTCATCAAAAACCAAAAAACCGCGGTCTAAAACATACCTGTAAGAACCGTCGCGGCATTTAAAACGATATTCATCCTGCCATTTTTGTGTTTTTTGTTCAAGGAATGAATACAATTTTACCGACATTCGAATACTGTCTTCAGGATGGATTCTGTCAAACCACCATTTTGAGTTAGTCCCAACTTCTTCTTTTTTGTAGCCATAAACACCTTGGATCCCTTTGTTCCAGGAGAACTCATTTTCCTTTATTTTCCAATCCCAAATTGTGTCGCTAGTCGCCTTTGCAACAATGTCGTAACGCTCTTTTGATTCCCGGATTTCGTGGTTGTTGTTTTTTAGTTTTTCGAAAGTATGACGGTTCTCTTTGTTGTTTTTTGAAAGTAAATACCTGATTGTCAATGCGCAAAATCCGATAAAAACAACATCCCGGATAATCTGTAGGAAAAGGAAATTATCAGGATTATAGTTTGCCTCTAGCAATTTAAGGCTCGCAAATGCTAGAATGATAGCAATGAAAATAAATGTATAGGTTATTTTATTGGCTTTACTTTTCATTATTCACAAATATATATAAATAATATTTATGTTTCTGTTTTTAGCCTGAATCTGACTCAAATTTCTGACAAAATACACTCCTCAAGTTATTAATAAGTTAAGTGCTAAATAATGATTTTATATGTAAAAATAAAGTGTACCTTTGCAACTTCAAAAAAAATAAGATGGAATCTATCAGAAACATTGCAATTATTGCGCACGTCGATCACGGGAAAACCACTTTGGTTGATAAAATCATGTACCATTGCCAGCTTTTCCGTGAAAACGAAAATACCGGCGACCTAATTCTTGACAACAATGACCTTGAAAGAGAACGTGGAATCACAATTACTTCAAAAAACGTTTCTGTAGTTTATAAAGGTACAAAAATTAATATTATCGATACTCCGGGCCACGCCGATTTTGGAGGTGAAGTGGAACGCGTATTGAATATGGCCGATGGCGTTTGTCTTTTGGTAGATGCGTTCGAGGGCCCGATGCCGCAAACCCGTTTTGTATTGCAAAAAGCAATCGACCTTGGTTTGAAACCTTGCGTCGTAATCAATAAAGTTGATAAGGAAAACTGTACTCCCGAAGAAGTTCATGAGAAAGTTTTCGACCTGATGTTTGAATTAGGTGCTGAAGAATGGCAGTTAGATTTCCCAACCGTTTATGGTTCTGCAAAAAATAACTGGATGTCTGACGATTGGAAAAACGTAACTTCAAACATTGAGCCTTTGCTGGATATGGTTGTTGAGCATGTTCCGGCTCCAAAAGTTTCTGTTGGAACTCCGCAAATGCTGATCACATCATTGGATTTCTCATCATTTACAGGACGTATCGCTATCGGTCGTTTGGAAAGAGGCGAATTAAAAGAAGGAATGCCTATTTCTCTGGTAAAAAGAGATGGCAAAATCATAAAATCAAGAATCAAGGAACTCCATACTTTTGAAGGTCTTGGACGTAAAAAAGTAGAAAGCGTTGTTGCCGGGGACATTTGTGCCATCGTCGGAATCGAAGGTTTTGAAATTGGTGATACTGTTGCTGACCATGAAAATCCTGAAGCATTGCAAACCATCGCAATCGACGAGCCAACCATGAGTATGTTATTTACCATTAACGATTCTCCGTTTTTTGGTAAGGAAGGTAAATTTGTAACTTCACGCCACATTAAAGACAGATTGGCAAAAGAATTAGAGAAAAACCTTGCGCTTCGTGTAAACGAAACGGATTCTGCCGATAAATTCATGGTTTTCGGGCGCGGCGTACTTCACTTATCGGTTTTGATCGAAACCATGAGAAGAGAAGGTTATGAAATGCAAATCGGGCAGCCGCAAGTTATCATCAAGGAAATTGATGGTGTAAAATGCGAGCCAATCGAGGAATTGACAATCGACTTACCGGAGAATGTTTCAGGAAGAGCTGTCGAGTTTGTTTCCGTGCGTAAAGGCGAAATGCTTTCAATGGAAGGAAAAGGCGATCGTATGATTATTAAATTCAACATTCCGTCACGTGGGATCATAGGATTACGTAACCAATTGCTTACTGCAACTGCCGGAGAAGCAATCATGGCACACCGTTTTATTGGTTACGAACCATATAAAGGCGAAATCTCTGGCCGTATCAACGGTTCACTGATCTCTATGGAAAACGGAAAAGCGATTCCATATTCAATCAATAAATTACAGGATCGCGGTAAATTCTTCGTTGATCCAAACGAAGACATCTATGAAGGCCAGGTTGTTGGTGAAAACTCACGTGGCGATGATATGACAATTAATATTACGAAAACCAAACAGTTAACGAACTTCCGTTCTGCCGGTGCTGACGATAAAAACAAAATCGTTCCTGCTATCAAATTCTCATTGGAAGAAGCGCTGGAGTATATCCAAAAAGATGAATACGTTGAAGTTACACCAAAATCGCTTCGTCTTCGTAAAATCTATTTGTCTGAAACGGATAGAAAAAGATTCAAAATCTAATTATATTTTATATAAAAAAAAAGCCATTCTAAAAAGAGTGGCTTTTTTTATTAAGTATTGTCCTAAAGAGTGTGTAAAATAAATTTCTATTGAAAATTAAAAATGTGGTTTTTCCGTAAAATGCTATAGCGAAAAAATTGTATTTTACCTTCAGGGAAGGGGCGAATTAGTCCCTACGAAAAATATACATTCTTCAATTACGGAAAAACCGCATATTTCATAAAGTTAAATGTTGCTCAAAATAATGTAGGCAAATACACCTATCTGCAAAGCACTAAAGGCGATTCAGAGAATTTTAGCTTCCAAGATTACCATTGGTTTAGAAAAATGCTTTTAAGTTATTCATAGAGAAACACCGCTATTTTATAGGTGGCCCGCTCGGCATTGATGTAGTATCATTTTTAGTATACATGTCGCCATCATGGTTTTCAGCATCGGTGCCATCGGGTGCGCTATAACCGTTTTTGTTAACCTTGGATTTTCCTTCAGCATTTTTTTCAGAGCCGGAATTAGTGCTATTTGCAGATCCGTTTCTATGATGATAATTTCCATCGGTATCATAATAGCCACCATCCGCTGAAACTCCGTCAGAAGCGCCGTCGGTATGTTCAATTTTTTTGTCACGGCATCCATTACATGAAATAGTGGTTGCTGCAATAATGAATAATACCGGTATAACAATTAATATACGTTTCATAATACTTTTTTAGATTCGTTAATAAGTTTAGAATTGCCGTCATGGAAAATTATGCGATTTGTATTCCAAAAATAGCGACCAAATAGAACATTTTCTATTTGTTATTTTTTCTCTTTTTTCTTCTTTTCAGCATCAATAATAGCTCCTGTACCGGCACCAACTGCGGCACCGCCTAATCCTCCTATAACAGCGCCTTCACCTTTTTTCTTTGAAACTGCAGCTCCGGTAATAGCTCCAACTCCCGCTCCGATTGCCGCACCTTTAGCGGTATTGCTCCAGCCTTTCTTTTGAGCGGGAGTAACGGGCGTGTTGTTTACATAAACTGTTTTGGTACGGGCTTCGTTTGCGGCGGCAACAGCTTTCATGGAATCAATTGCCTGTTGTCTGGCCAGTTCGATTCTTTGCTGTTCTATGACAGCATTCATTGAATCGATAGTTGCCTGCCTCGAATCTGCAACGCCGGCTTCATTCGAGGTGTTTCTGCAAGAAGCAAAACCAAGTATTGTGATAAATAGTACTGCAAACTTTCTCATGATATATGGATTTTTGAGTTTAGAAAAACTAAATTAGGAATAACATAGCATCTAACTTTTATGGGATTTTGAGAATATTTTACAGAATTATTATTTCCGGAAAATAATATTTATCAAATCTCATGAACGTCTTAAACTTATACTAAAACCTTGTCTCCAGATTTCATTTTGAATTAACTTTAAGGTAAAACAGTAAATCCAAACATTATGAACTCTACAAAAATAATCGGAATTATCCTCATTCTTGCCAGCCTTGGAATTGGCTACATCGGATTCAATAAAGTCGCCAACAGCACCAAAGAAATTAATTTTCTCGGCATAAAAATCGATGCCTCTAACGAATCAGGCCAAACCCAGGGCTATATTTACCTTGGATTAGCAGCGGTGCTTTTCGTTGGCGGTATTGTGTCGGTAAATAAAAATAAGAATTAATTAATCGGGGTTATTGAGGATAAAAAATGATTTTGTAACGAAAATCTTCGTTAGGCATACCTCTATGGCCTCAATCGGACTCTCTATTAAAATCCAGGATATGTAACTGCTGTTTCGTATTTAGAAACCAAAACCTAAAATTTTCATTAATAATAAAATACCGATTCCCGTCATAGGAAGCAATACCTTCTACCTGCCTCATGTATTTCCGCACACGTATTTTCTTGGCTTGTTTCTGAAAAAAATCTGTTCCGTTTACATCCGGAAAAATTAACAAAAAAGGGCGTAGTTTTAAATTATAACCGCACAATACAAGTTTTCTTTGGTTTTCATTATAATTTGCTCCGGTGATTAAAATATTGGTTTTTAACGTCGACTTGTATTGTGCCGTGTAATTCCCAGGTTTTGAAGGAAGCGAGAAAACCCGTGAGCGCCTTCCGTATTTCCTTTCTTTCGTAAACAAAAAAATACTATCGCCCATTATAATCATTGCTTCGCAGTTAAAATTGATCTTTTGGTTTTTTCCTTTCGTACGGGTTTCAGGCCAGGTAAACCTAATAAAATCAATTGACGGATTGTTTTGAAGTAAAGAAGATTTTTCAATGCGGATGATTTGCAGTTCTTCCCTTTTACCTAAATTATTACCAAAATCCCCGAGGTAAAAGTAAGTACTGTCCTGTGAAAGTTCTTCCCAATCGGTATTTTTCACATTCGGAAGATCATATTGTGAAACAATTTTCCCTTCAATGGTATCAAGTGCAAACAATGTTGGCTTTCCACTGTCATTATGCGTCCAAAGCAAGCCGTTCCAGATAACAAGGCCCGAACCTTCGGGTATGTGTTCATCCAATTCTACCGAATAAGTAGGCTTAATGCAACTTCGTTTTAATTTTGGTTTATAGATTGTTTCCTTAAAAACATTTTGTGAAACTGCGACAAAGGTACAGCATAAGGCAAATAATGTCAGAAGCAATTTCATATTGGTTATTATTGTAATTTATGAATTACGAAACTACTCATTTAATATAAATTATAACTTCCATGCATAACCGTATGTGTAAATAAATTCTTAAATTCTCAAAAACAGGCATCTACCATATAATAAATTCCTTACCTTTAAGATTCAAACAATAAAATCATGAATAAAACCTACCTTATTTATGCCTGCACAGCTACATTCATTTTAGCTTCCTGCGGCAATAAAGCCTCCGAAAATAAAATTTCCGTGACAGATACCAATGCTGACAAGCTGAATGCTTCTGTTGAAACAAAAAATCCCGATACGGATTATAAACCTGCTTTCTCCGGACAAACGCGCATTCAAAGTGTCAAAACTACCACGCCCATCGATGCGAAAATTATTTCCAAAGGACTCGAAAAACCATGGGGAATTGCTCCGTTGCCCGATGGCCGGCTTCTGATCACACAAAAAAGCGGAACATTGAAAATTGCCAATAGTTCAGGAAATCTTAGCGAAAATATTACCGGGCTTCCAAAAGTAGATGAAAGCGGACAAGGCGGATTGCTTGGAATAACCATAGATCCTTCTTTTGAACAGAACCGGATGGTATACTGGACATTTGCTGAAAGAGTTAAAGAAGGAACGCATACCGCCGTGGCTAAAGGAAAACTTTCAAAAGATGAAAAGAGAATAGAAAACGCTATCGTTATATATCGTGCAACGCCTTCATATGATGGAGATAAGCATTATGGGTCAAGGATATTGTTTGATAAATCCGGAAATTTGATGGTAACAACTGGCGAACGTTCTGATCTTGTAACCCGTCCACAGGCACAGGATTTAAAGTCGGCATTAGGAAAAATAGTCCGCATTACCACTGACGGAAAACCCGCCACGGGAAATCCCTATATTTCAAATCCAAATGCACGTCCCGAAATTTACTCCTACGGGCATAGGAATGTTCAAGGGCTTGCGATCCATCCGGGAACAGGGGATTTTTGGGAAAGTGAAATGGGGCCGAGAGGCGGTGATGAGATAAACCTCGTAAGGCCCGGAGTAAACTACGGCTGGCCAACCATAACATACGGTATTGAATATAGCGGTAACAAAATCGGGAAAGCGATTACACAACAGGAAGGCATGGAACAACCGGTGTATTATTGGGATCCAGTTCTTTCTCCAAGCGGAATGACATTTTATACAGGGAAGGTAATCACTGAGTGGAAAAACAACCTTTTTATCGGAGGATTAAGCAGTGAACATATAGCCCGAATTGTAATCGAAAACAATAAAGTAATTGGTGAAGAAAGATTACTTGCTGATGAAGGACAGCGTTT
>CAZSDN010000010.1:8503-15902 GCA_964605595.1 uncultured Flavobacterium sp.
CAGATAGTGGCAGGATTTATCGGATTACAAAAAAATAATTGTTTAATCATTAAAAAAGTCAGTTTGGTCAAAAAACCAAACTGACTTTTTTAATAATATCGAGGGATATTTATATAGATAAGATTATTAAAAAATAAATCCCATCAATACATTTTCGCATTATTTTTAGGTTTAAAAGTATTAATGCCCAGAAAATAAAAGAGAGGACAAAATTGTAATATCGCAGTTACAACTAGTATAGTTCCTAATCCCAATAAAACATTCTCAATAAGCAAATCTTCAAAATAATTCGATAGTGAGAGCATTAATGCTATGGCTCCAAGTATAAATCTAATAAACCTCCCTGATTTATTAAAATTTTTCTTCATTTGTTAATTTTTTATTTTGTTCTTATCGCATAGAAAAATCCTACAACATGCTAATTTATAAAATAAAAATTAAAAACCAAATTAGTTGGTAATCAAGGACGTGTAATATCACCTTTCCATTGCATAATTCCGCCAACAAGGTTATAAGTATTATCAAATCCGAGCTGACTCATAATACTGCAAGCCTGCTCGCTTCTTCCACCTGCTTTACAGTAAACATAATAATTTTTGGTTTTATCGAGCTGATCGAGTTCATAAATAAAACCCTGGCCTTTGTATATATCAATATTCATCGCATTTCCAATAATTCCTTCACCATATTCTTCTTCTGTGCGAACATCAAGAATTATGGCATTTTTGTCATTTTCGAGTTGGCTAATCCAGTCTTGTTGTGATAAATTCATTTTATTAAACTTTAATTGAACAACCAATAGCTTTGGTTTCTTTTACCGTAATTTCTTTATTTTCCAACAATGCATTCAATGCATCCTCCAAATAGTTGGTTTTAACCGCTTTTTCATCTTCATAATTGTCATCGATTGCACCAATATATTTCACTTCATTTCCTTTTGAAGTTTTTTGAAGAAGATATACATGAGGCGTTTTTGTCGCACCATATTGCGGGTAAATTTTTTGTCCTTCATCGAATAAATATGGGAAAGTAAATCCTTTTTCTTTAGCGCGAACTTTCATCAGGTCGAAACTGTCTTCTTTCTGCTTTTCAGGATTATTCGGATTGATCGCAATTACTGGATAACCCAATTTACTGTATTTCTTATCCAAAGCAATGATTCTATCTTCATAAGCTTTTGCAAACGGACAATGATTGCAGGTAAAAATTACAACATAACCTTTTGCGTTTTTGTAATCTTTTAGCGAGACCATTTTTCCGTCAATATTTTTAAGGCTGAAATCGGTTGCGGTATCGCCAATTTTATAACCGTTTTCTCCGCCAATGGTTGTAAATGCAAAAATCACCGTAGCGGTTGCGGCTAACGATAAGAGTTTTAATGTTTTCATTCTATTGTATTTTAATTGTTAAATTGTTTTATTTCAGAATCGAGTTCTTCAAAAGTAAAGCTTTGTTCATAAAATTTGCGTTTATAAGCATTATAAATAACCGTAGCCGGAATTGCGCCCGACCAGGATTTATCAACCGCCATAATCCATGAATTCGCGTCCGGGTCATTCATATAAACGATCTTTGACTGAAGTTTTTTCTTTTTGATAAATGCCGGAAGCTTTGTTTCAACGTCTTTTTTCATGTCGAGGCTAACCAGGATCACCTTTACTTTTTTATGTTTATAAACCTTATTTGCTTTTTCAAAATGCGGAAGTTCAGCAACGCAAGGCATGCACCATGTTGCCCAGAAATTTACAACATATGTCGTGTCATTGGATATCTTCAAAAACGGTTCAAAAGTTTTAAAATCATAAACCGGAATTGAAATTCCATCTTTTACAAAGGTTTTTAATGGTTTTGGATAAGCCGCATTCTGAGCCGAAGCTTCACAGGAAAAACAAATCAGCAGCAATAAAATAATTAATCTCTTCATCCAATAAAAGTAAGTGTTTATAAAACCTCGTTTTTTTATTTAACAAAAATTTAATATACATTTGTATATACAAATTAATAAAAACGCTTTACATTTGTGCCTACAAATATTGTAATTACAATTATGACAATTGAAGATATTATAAAATCGAAATCACCTATTCCGCTTCAAAAGAAAACGGTGCTTAATATTTTATATACGCAAAACCTCATCTCTGACCGTTTTAGTGAAGTATTGAAGCCTTTTGATATTTCGAGCGAACAGTTTAATGTATTACGGATTTTAAGAGGACAAAAAGGTTGCCCGGCGAATATGTTTCTCATACAGGAACGCATGCTGGCAAAAACAAGCAATACGACTCGTTTGGTTGACAAATTATTATTGAAAGAACTTGTAACCCGCGAAGTCTGCCCAAATAATCGTCGCAAAATGGAAGTTATGATCACCGAAAAAGGGCTTGAGCTCCTAAAAGAACTCGATCCTAAAGTTGATGCGCACGAAGCAATTTTTGCCAACAATATGACTGCAAACGAACTCGAACAATTAAATTTCCTCCTGGAAAAATTCCGGGGCAAATAAATATTCACAATTAATATCAATAACTAATTTATTTAAACAATGAAAAATTTAAAAACAATTGCAATTGCTCTTTTAGTAGCTTTCGGAACAGTAACAGCTACAGCTCAAACCAAAAAAGTTGACGTTTCTAAAAGTAAAATCACATGGGTTGGTAAAAAACTTACAGGTTCACACGACGGAACCGTTAACCTTAAAGATGGAGCGTTGGTTTTTAAATCAGGAAAACTAACCGGCGGGAATTTTACTGTCGATATGACTTCGATTGAAGTAACTGATTTAAAAGCCGGGCAAGGAAAAGAAAATCTTGAAGGACACTTGAAAAATGATGATTTCTTTGCAACCGACAAACATGCAACTGCTGCTTTGGCGTTCAAAAAAATCGCTGCAAAAGCTAACGATACTTACACTGTAACTGCCGATTTAACTATCAAAGGAATTACAAAACCAGTGAGTTTTGACATCGCTGTTAAAGGAAACACTGCAACTTCTGCCTTCAAAATTGACAGAACTAAATACGACATCAAATACAATTCTGGTAACTTCTTCCAAAACTTGGGAGACAAAACAATCAATGATGATTTTGATGTAACTGTTTCTTTGCAGTTCTAATATTTCAAAACATAATTCTTAAACCCTGGCTATTTGCCGGGGTTTGCTTTTTTATAGTAATTTTGGATAAAAATCAGTTTACATGAAAGTACTCGTCATCGACAATTATGATAGTTTTACTTACAATCTTGTTCATTATCTGGAAGATCTGGATTGTGAAGTAACTGTTTTCAGAAATGATGAATTTGCGCTTGAGGAAGCTGAAAGCTATGATAAAATCCTGCTTTCTCCCGGGCCTGGAATTCCCAATGAAGCCGGTTTATTAAAAGATGTGATTCAGAAATATGCGCCCCAAAAAAGCATTTTAGGCATTTGTTTAGGACAGCAAGCCATTGCCGAAGTTTTCGGAGGAAGCCTTATTAACCTTGAAAAAGTGTATCACGGAGTCGCGGTTAAAACCAAAATCATTGTTGAGAACGAAGCTATTTTCAATAATTTGGATTCGGAAATTGAAGTAGGAAGATACCATTCCTGGGTTGTAAACCCGCTTACTTTGCCAGATGTTTTAGAAGTAACTTCAATAGATAATGAAGGTCAAATCATGTCCTTGAGACACAGAATATTTGATGTAAAAGGTGTTCAGTTTCATCCTGAAAGCATTCTTACGCCGGATGGTAAAACAATTTTAAAGAACTGGATTGATATTAAAGTCAGATAAAATATAATTTAACTCAATATTCTGGATATTAATTGTTTAAATTTTTATTATAGTTTTTATCTATAGTGATTTTTTAGGTTAATCAACGGGTAAAAACTAACTGGTTTCCATTAGAAAGACTTTCGTCATATTTATAGCCTTCATAGTTAAAACCTTTTAAATCGTCAATGGTTTTGACATCTTTATCGATGATGTAACGGACCATTAAACCTCTTGCCTTCTTTGCAAAAAAACTGATGATTTTCAGGTTCCCGTCTTTATAATCTTTAAACTCCGGAGTAATTATCGGGTTTTTAATTTTTTTAAAATCGATTGAATCCGAATATTCTTTACTCGCAAGATTAATAAGCAACTCACCTTTTTTCAATTCTTTATTGAGCGAATCGGTTAGTTTTTGTTTCCAGAATTGATACAGGTTTTCATTTTCTTCAACTTGAAGTTTTGTCCCCATTTCCAACCGGTACGGCTGAATCAAATCAAGCGGTTTTAATAATCCGTATAATCCCGATAAGATCCTGAGTTTTTTTTGCAGACCATCAATTTTATCGGCCGGAATCGTATAAGCATCCAAACCCTGGTAAACATCTCCGTTAAACGCATACAT
This sequence comes from uncultured Flavobacterium sp., assembly GCA_964605595.1. Taxonomy (GTDB): domain Bacteria; phylum Bacteroidota; class Bacteroidia; order Flavobacteriales; family Flavobacteriaceae; genus Flavobacterium. Next base: position 12,878 of record CAZSDN010000010.1, read on the forward strand.
TGCCTGCCTTGCATTTTTTAAACTGAATGGCGTTTTCCATTTTTTATTGCGTTCCCAGTTCAATTCTGCCAGCTTATCCGAAATATCCATGAGTTCAGACAATTGTTTTGGAGATTTCATTTTCATCGAAGCATTCACGATTTTGCTTTCTTTCATAAAAGCACTTCGTGTGAACTTTTCAGTTGGCAACGGACTTTCAAAATCAAGTGATTTTGCGGGAGAAAGAAGGATTTTCATATTAATTGTATAAATCTTCTTCTATCTGGAAACTATTCAGGAACGAAACAGAATTCTGGATGTCATAATGCAAAATGCGGTCGTCACCAACCAACGGAATATCTTCCCGGTATGATTTCAAAAACGCTTCGATGAATTCGCCCGAAGGCAATTTCCTGAAATGAATTGCCTGTGAAGCATTCATCAATTCAATTGCCAGGATACGCTCGAGGTTTTCCATCACACGCAATGCTTTGGTCGCTGCGTTTGAACCCATGCTCACATGATCTTCCTGCCCGTTTGATGAAACGATGCTGTCAACGCTCGCCGGAGTTGACAATTGTTTGTTCTGGCTGGCGATGCTTGCCGCGGTATATTGCGGAATCATAAATCCTGAATTCAGCCCTGGGTTTTCAACAAGGAAAGCCGGAAGCCCGCGTAATCCCGAAATCAATTGATACGTCCTTCTTTCCGAAATGCTGCCCAATTCTGATAAAGCGATCGCAAGGAAATCCAATGCCAAAGCCAAAGGCTGCCCGTGGAAATTTCCGCCTGAAATGATCTGGTCACTTTCGATGAAAATATTTGGGTTATCGGTTACAGAATTTATTTCGGTTTTGAAAACTTTTTTCACATAATCGATCGCATCTTTAGAAGCGCCGTGAACCTGCGGAATACAACGGAACGAATACGGATCCTGCACATGTTGCTTTTTTTGAGAAATAATCTGGCTTCCTTCAAGAAATTCGGAAACTCGTTTTGCCGTTACAACCTGTCCTTTGTGCGGGCGGACATAATGTATCAATTCGTTGAAAGGCTCGATTCTTCCGTCAAATCCTTCGAGTGAAATAGTTCCGATCAAATCTGCCAAATACGAATATTTACAAGCTTTTATCAGAACGTAGATTCCGTATGCGCTCATGAATTGCGTTCCGTTTAATAATGCCAAACCTTCTTTGGACTGCATTACAATCGGTTTCCATCCAAAGTGTTCCAAAACATCAACCGCATGTACTTTCTTTCCGTTAAAATATACCTCGCCTTCGCCTAAAAGCGGTAACGATAAATGTGCAAGCGGCGCCAAATCACCCGATGCGCCAAGTGAACCTTGGTTGTAAATTACGGGCAGGATGTCATTATTGTAATATTCTATCAGCCTTTCAACCGTAATTAACTGAACGCCCGAATATCCGTAACTAAGCGACTGGATTTTCAACAACAGCATTAGTTTTACAATTTCGAGCGGCACTTCTTCGCCGGTTCCGCAAGCATGCGATTTTATGAGGTTTTCCTGTAGCTTCGATAAGTTCTCATTCGATATTTTTATGTTATACAATGACCCGAAACCTGTATTAATGCCATAAATAGGTTCCTCATGGGATTGCATTTTGTTATCGAGGTAATCACGGCATTTCTGGATATTTACTTTCGCTTCTTCTGAAAGGGCCAATGTTTTATGCTGAACGATAATCTCATTGATATCTTCAAGGGTAATTATCGCGGAGCTTATGTAGTGTGTATTGTCCATGTTTATTTTATTGATCGTCCAAAATTCCGCAAAGCATCGCTAAAAAGCAAGGTTTGTTGATAATATTTCAGTAAAGTTTAGGCTTTTGTGTTTCATTATTATTTTCAATTTGATAAAAAAGCAATGTTTTAAACTATAATTTGATTTTTATAATTTTTAAAATTCACAAACATTGAAATATCCATAAAAATTTCACTAAATGTGTTATTAAAATCAAAAAAATGTACATTTGAAAAATCAGATGCCAAACAATTTACACACATATAATTCTTCCTCGATAACCGAAACTTCGGTTACAACAACTGTTGGCACAACTACAACCCCTTTGGGGTAAACTTTTCACATATCATCCGCTTACTGTTTTCCTTTTAGGAAGAAATCCTGATTACAAATCGCATTACAAAACACACCATGAAAATCCTGAAATTTGGCGGCACATCTGTTGCCAATGCCCAAAACATACAACTTGTTTTAAATATCGTAAAAAACAAAGCCGAAGAATCACAACTTGCCGTAGTGGTTTCTGCATTTAGCGGCATAACCGATTTATTGGTTCTTGCTGCTGAAAAAGCGTCTGAGAAAGATGAAACCTACAAGCAGATCATTGCCGAAATCGAAAAAAAACACCTTGAAGCCATTCGAGAATTGATTCCGGTTAACGAGCAAAGCGCCTTGTTAAGCCACGTAAAACGTATCATAAACCATTTGGAAACATTACTCGATGGATGCTTTTTACTGGGCGAACTTTCAAATCGCACATCAGATACAATCCTAAGTTTTGGAGAAATGCTTTCATCCTGCATTATTGCCGAAGCGATGCAACAATATGTAAATGAAACGGATTATAAAGACAGCCGTGAATTGATCAAAACCAATAATCAATTTGGGAAAGCGATTGTCGATTTTGCAATTACAAATGAACTAATAAGTGATTATTTTCATCAGAGTAAAGCTTCAGTAGTAATACTTCCCGGTTTTATCGCGTCTTCGACAGATGGAAATAATACAACTTTAGGACGTGGCGGCTCTGATTATACTGCTGCAATCCTGGCCGCTGCGGTAAGCGCTTCACATCTCGAAATCTGGACAGATGTAAACGGGATGTTTACCGCAAACCCGAAACTGGTAAAACAAGCGCAGCCGATAGAAAACATATCGTATCATGAAGCGATGGAATTATCGCATTTTGGTGCTAAGGTTTTATATCCGCCAACAATCCAGCCGGTTTTGAGTAAGAATATCCCAATCTTGATTAAGAACACTTTTGAACCGGAACAAAAC
>CAZSDN010000010.1:15912-39981 GCA_964605595.1 uncultured Flavobacterium sp.
ATTTCAAACGAAAATAACCTTCAGCAAAATCCGATAAAAGGAATCAGCCATATTGATAAAATTGCGCTTTTAACTTTGGAAGGTTCCGGAATCATTGGTGTTTCGGGGTTTTCCAAACGCGTTTTCGAAGCATTTTCAAGCCAGAACATCAATGTTATTTTTATTACACAGGCTTCATCTGAGCATTCGATTTGCATCGGAATTTTGAACAGCGATGCCGAATTAGCGAAAGTAAACGTCGATAAAGCTTTTGAACTCGAAATCAATCAACAAAAAATAAATCCGTGCATCGTTGAAAAAAACCTTTGCATTGTTGCACTCGTTGGCGAAAACATGAAAAATCATCAGGGTTTAAGCGGAAAGATGTTCAGTACTTTAGGGAAAAACAATGTAAATATCAGAGCAATTGCGCAAGGTGCTTCTGAAAGAAACATTTCGGTTGTAATCAATGAAAACGACGTAAAAAAAGCACTCAATACGTTGCACGAGCGTTTCTTCGAAGACAATACCAAACAGCTGAATTTATTCGTAATGGGCGTTGGGAACGTTGGCGAAAAGTTCATCGAGCAAATTCATCAGCAGAAGAAATTCCTTAAAGAGAATCTCAAAATAAATGTCCGTGTCATCGCGGTTTCCAATTCCCGAAAAATGCATTTTGATGAAGACGGAATTTCACTGAAAGACTGGCAGGAATTGCTTCAAAACGGAGAAACTGCAAATAAAGAAATCTTCATTGAAAAAGTAAAACGACTCAATCTTCGCAACAGTATTTTTGTAGATATTACTGCAAATGAAGATGTTTCAAAAACGTATGAACATTATTTAAAAGACAATATTGCGGTGGTTACCTGCAACAAAATTGCTTGTTCATCGGTGTATTCTAATTATCAGAATTTAAAACAATTATCACGTAAATTCAACGCGCCATTTTTGTTCGAAACGAATGTTGGCGCAGGTTTACCAATCATAGATACATTAAAACACCTGATTGCGTCGGGTGATAAAATCAACAAAATAAATGCAGTTTTATCAGGAAGCCTGAATTTCATCTTTAACAACTTTAATGAAAATACCACATTTGAAGAAGTCGTAAAAGAAGCAGGCGTTCAAGGTTTTACTGAACCCGATCCAAAAATCGATCTGAGCGGTGTTGATGTTGCAAGAAAAATCCTGATTCTTATTCGTGAAAGCGGAATTCAAATGGATATTGATGAAATTGAAAACAATTGTTTCCTTCCGGCAGCATGCATGGAAACGACCAACAATGATGATTTTTTCGCATCATTGCAGCAACATTCAGCACATTTTGAAAGTATTTTAACCGAAGCAAAATCGAAAGAAAGCCGCATTAAATTTGTAGCTTCGTTTGATAATGGAAAAGCCAGCGTTGGTTTGCAATTTATCCCAAAGGAAAGTCCGTTTTATAACCTGGAAGGGAAAGATAATATCGTCGAATTCTACACCGACCGCTACATCGACCAGCCATTAATTATTAAAGGAGCCGGCGCAGGAGCAGCGGTAACAGCTTCAGGGATTTTTGCCGATGTAATCCGGATTGGAAATATTTAAACAATTAGCGAATGTATCAATTAGCGAATGACAAAATCAATAGAACAAATCAAAATATTCTGTCCGGCAACAATCGCAAATCTTTCGTGCGGATTCGACGTTCTCGGACTTTGCCTCGATAATGTTGGCGATGAAATGAGCATCCGAAAATCGCATCAGAAAGGTGTTCGGATCACAAAAATCATCGGTGCCGATTTACCGTTGGAAACAGAGAAAAACGTTTCTGGCGTTGCAGCTTTGGCATTACTTGCGGAAATAGAAACCGAATACGGATTTGAAATTGAAATCCATAAAAAAATCAAAGCAGGAAGCGGAATCGGGAGTTCGGCAGCAAGTTCAGCAGGAGCGGTTTTCGGAATCAATGCACTTTTAGGAAATCCGTTTTCAAAAAACGATCTGGTTCGATTTGCAATGCAAGGCGAAAAACTCGCAAGCGGAAGCGCACATGCCGACAACGTTGCCCCGGCGATTTTAGGCGGATTTACATTAGTTCGCAGCTATGATCCGTTAGACATCATTAAAATTAAAAGTCCCGACGAAATCTACGCATCGGTAATCCATCCGCAAATTGAGCTCAAAACCTCCGACGCAAGATCCGTTTTAAAACAAAATATTCCACTTAAAAGCGCAATTACGCAATGGGGAAATGTTGGCGGGCTGATCGCAGGTCTATATACGAATGATTACGATTTAATCGGACGTTCGCTACACGATGAAATTGTTGAACCATTGCGAAGCGTCTTGATTCCGGGATTCGATTCGGTAAAAAAAGCTGCAATTCAAAATGGCGCATTAGGCAGCGGAATTTCAGGCTCAGGCCCGTCAATATTTGCGTTAAGCCGCGGAAAAGAAACTGCAGAAGAAGTCGCAAAAGCAATGGCCGAAGTTTATGACAGATTAAAATTGCCTTATGAAATTCATGTTTCGAAAGTAAACGATCAGGGAATTAAAGTAATTAATAGTTAATAATGAATAATTACCTATTTGAATTACTGCCTTTAATTTTACCGGAAACTCCGATTATTAATTATTAACTATTCATTAAGTTAAATGAAATACTACAGCTTAAATCATAATTCATCAAACGTTTCGTTCGAACAAGCCGTAATTCAGGGATTGGCACCTGATAAAGGTTTGTATTTTCCTGAGAAAATTTCAGCTTTGCCAAATTCTTTTTTTGAGAATATCGAAAAACTATCAAATGAAGAAATTGCATTTGAAGCAATCAAGCAGTTTGTTGGCGATGAAATTCCGACCGATATTTTACAACAAATAATTGCTGAAACATTAAGTTTTGATTTTCCTTTAGTTGAAGTGGAAAAAAATATCTATTCTCTTGAACTTTTTCACGGGCCAACGATGGCATTTAAAGATGTTGGCGCACGTTTTATGGCACGTTGCATTGCTTATTTCAACCGAAATGATTCGGCTAAAAAAAATACCGTTTTGGTAGCAACTTCAGGCGATACCGGTGGCGCTGTCGCAAGCGGATTTTTGGGAGTTGAAGGCGTTGATGTTGTGATTTTATATCCATCGGGAAAAGTCAGCGATGTTCAGGAACGTCAACTTACCACATTAGGACAAAACATAACGGCTCTCGAAGTCGACGGTGTTTTTGACGATTGTCAGGCGATGGTGAAAAGAGCGTTTTTAGATGAAGAATTAAATCATAAAAACCTGACATCGGCGAATTCAATTAACATCGCACGCTGGCTTCCGCAGATGTTTTATTTCTTTTTTGCATACAAACAGCTGAAAAGCAAAAATAAAGAGATCGTTGTTTCTTGTCCAAGTGGAAATTTCGGGAATATTTGTGCCGGAATTATGGCGAAGAAACTCGGTTTGCCAATTGCACATTTCGTAGCATCGACTAATGTAAACGATACGGTTCCAAGGTTTCTGGAAAGCGGAGAATACGAGCCAAAACCGTCAAAAGCCACGATTTCAAATGCAATGGATGTTGGCAATCCGAGTAATTTCATCCGAATCCAGGAAATGTATAATAACGATTTAACCGAATTTGGGAAGGATTTTTCTTCGTTTACATTTTCTGACGAAGAAACAAAAGAAGCTTTAAAATACATCTATTCCATTAATAAGTATGTTGCGGAACCGCATGGTGCTGTTGGTTATCTTGGGTTGAAAAAGCAACTGAGAGACAATCAAATTGGAGTATTTTTAGAAACTGCGCATCCGATAAAATTCCCTGAAGTTGTGGAACCGCTTTTAAATTTAAAACTAGAAATTCCAGAGCAGATAAAATCAGTTTTGGACAAAGACAAAATCCGTATTAAAATTAACAGCTATAATGAACTAAAAGATTTTCTGCTTAAAAAGTCGTAAAACTGTTTTGAACGCATGTAAAATTATTTATATTGCAGAAGCAAATTCCGTTGCTTAACCAAAAAACAAAACATTATGGAAATACTGGATAATCTCGATCCTGTACTCAGGACATTTTGGCTCATTGCCATTCCGGCATCATTAATTTTCCTGATACAAACCATAATGACATTTGCCGGAGTAGAATCAGGTGATGGATTGGAAGCCGATTTTGACGGTGATCTTCATTCGGTAGATGCACCATTCGAGCTTTTTTCATTGCGAAATCTGATCAACTTTTTGCTCGGTTTCAGTTGGACGGGAATTTCGTTTTTCTCTACAGTATCAAATACGATTTTGCTTTTTATATTGGCACTTGGCGTTGGTTTACTGTTCGTATATCTGTTTTTCCTGATTATCAAACAAGTTCAGAAATTAGCCGAAAACAATTCGTTCCAAATCTCTTCAACCCTAAATAAAACGGCCGAAGTTTATCTTACAATCCCGGAAAGAAAAACCGGCAAAGGGAAAATCATGATCAGTATAAATGGTACTTTTCACGAGTTGCCGGCGATGACTGAAAATGAGCGTATTCCGTCAGGTGCGACAGTCAAAGTAATAAAAGTAGAAAGCAATACTATTTTAATCGTAGAACCAATTTAATCCATACAAAATGACACCAATGATAATCGTAATCGTTGCGGCGATAGTACTTTTCGTCACCATCACAGCCTTAATCTCAAGATACAAAAGATGCCCGTCGGATAAAATATTAGTAATATATGGCCGTACCGGAGGAACTTCGGCAAAATGTGTCCACGGCGGCGGTTCATTTATCTGGCCGGTTATTCAGGATTTTGCGTTTTTGGACTTAAAGCCGCTTTCAATTGAAGCCAATCTTACCAATGCATTGAGCCGCCAGAATATCCGTGTCGATGTTCCTTGCCGTTTTACCATTGCGATTTCGACTGAAGCAGACAGCATGAATACGGCTGCTGAACGTTTGCTCGGACTTTCATCGGAGCAAATCCAGGAATTGGCGAAAGATATTTTATTCGGGCAGCTCCGTTTGGTGATTGCTACCATGACAATTGAAGAAATTAACTCCGACAGAGATAAGTTTTTGGATAATATTTCAAAAAATGTTGATAGTGAATTGAAGAAAATCGGTTTGAAATTGATCAACGTAAACGTTACCGATATCAAAGATGAATCCGGTTATATTGAAGCATTAGGAAAAGAAGCTGCAGCAAAAGCTATCAACGAAGCGAAAATCAGTGTTGCCGAACAAGAGAAAATCGGGGAAACCGGAAAAGCGTTGGCCGACCGAGAAAAAGACACTCAAATTGCCGAAACACACAGAGACCGTGACGTTAAAATTGCAATAACGCAAAAAGACAGAGAAATTAGCATCGCAACTGCCGTAAAAGATGAAACTATTGGTAAAGCCGAAGCGCAAAGAGATACCAGAGTTAAAACATCTGAAGCAAATGCGATAGCGATCAAAGGAGAAAATGAAGCTAAGATAGACATTGCAAATTCTGAAGCACAACGACGCGAAAAAGAAGCTGAAGCTTTGCGTATCGCAACATCTGCCGAAAAAGTACAACAGGCAAAAGCATTAGAAGAATCCTACATCGCTGAGCAAAGAGCAGAAATGGCACGTTCTGAAAGAGAACGTTCTACACAAATCGCCAACATAGTAATTCCTGCCGAAATAGCTAAACAGCGTGCGATTATCGAAGCTCAGGCGGCGGCTGAAACAATCAGGGAAAATGCAAAAGGTGAAGCGGATGCGATTTATGCAAAAATGGAAGCCGAAGCGAAAGGTTTATTTGAAATCCTGACAAAACAGGCCGAAGGTTACAAAGAAGTAGTTCAAGCCGCTGGCGGAGATCCAACAAAAGCGTTCCAGTTATTATTGATCGAAAAACTGCCGGAACTGGTAAAAACTCAGGTTGAAGCCGTTAAGAATATCAAGATTGATAAGATTACCGTTTGGGATTCGGGCAATGGTCAAGGCGATAACGGAAATTCTTCTACTGCGAATTTTGTATCGGGAATGATGAAAACGGTTCCACCGTTGAACGATTTGTTTAATATGGCCGGATTAAACCTTCCAACATATTTAAAAGGTGAAAATCCTGAACAACCGGTTGAAGAAGTAAAACCCAGAACAGACGATGTAGTTTAGCCTCGTCTTTCATACAATCAGGCGGATTGAAAATTTACTTTAAAATTTAAGCGTTGTTCTAAAAAAGTGAGTGAAGGACAATATTTTAAAATAATTTAGAAAATATACGGTTTTTCCTCATTGTTGCCGTTTGTAGGATTCGTATTTTTCCTTCAGGGAAGGGGCGAATTTATCCCTACGAAAAATCAAATTCCTCAATTATGGGAAAACCGTATATTTTGTTAAGGCGTAATGATGCCTATCATACTATGTAAGGTAAAAAAATGCTTCACTGACGTTATTCTGATAATTTTAAATTTTAGCGATGTCTAAATTAATGTGTAAAAATTAAACTCCATAGAAGCAGGGTAATTCAGAGGAAATAGTTAGGCATAGAGATTTCATCAAGATTAAAAACTTTGTTGCTGTTTGTTCTTTTAAAATGGATAACTACTAATAGTTGAATAAAATCGTGCGCATTTCTTCCTGGATTTTAAAAGCTTCTTCGCGTGCCTTTTCAGCGAAATCGGATTCTTTTGAAGCGTAGATTATTCCGCGGGATGAGTTGACTAAAAGTCCAACATTATCGTTCATTCCGTATTTGCAAACTTCTGAAAGGCTTCCGCCTTGTGCGCCAACTCCGGGAACAAGAAGGAAATTATCAGGGATTATTTTTCTTATTTCGGCAAAATATTCGGCTTTTGTAGCGCCAACAACATACATCAGATTTTGAGAATTTGTCCATGTTTTAGACGTTTCGATAACTTTTTTGTATAGTTCGTTTCCGTCAACATTTAACGTCTGGAAATCGAATGCGCCTTCGTTTGATGTTAACGCCAACATGATCGTGTGCTTGTCTTCAAAAGCCAAAAACGGCTCAACCGAATCTTTTCCCATATATGGCGCAACAGTAACTGAATCAAAGTTTAAATCTTCGAAAAATGCCTTTGCGTACATTGTTGATGTATTCCCGATATCGCCACGTTTTGCATCGGCGATTGTAAAAAGTTCCGGATAATTGTCGTTGATATAATTGATAGTTTTTTGAAGCGACTGCCAGCCTTTAATTCCGTAGGCTTCATAAAATGCCGTGTTTGGTTTGTATGCAACGGCTAAAAAATGAGTAGCGTCAATGATACTTTTGTTAAATTCGAAAATCGGATCTTCAGTATCAAGCAGGATTTTTGGAATTTTATTCATGTCTACATCGAGGCCAATGCAGAGAAATGATTTTTTGATCCGGATTTGTTTGATTAGTTGTTCGGTTGTCATTTTGGTTGATGTTATGCTGGATTTACAAATTTAGTACAATTTCTAGCCCTGATGGAAATGGAAATCCTTTAATTTTTTTCTTTAAAAAATTAAAGATTGCAATGAACAGCAGGATTAGCTTCAAAAAAAAAAAGCCCCATGAATGAGGCTTATATATTAAAAAATTTCGCTGGCTTCTTTTAATTTTTCCATGTTGTTAACCAACTGAAGCTCATCGACCAGTTTTTGGATTTTTCCGTTCATTACGCCGTCCATGTCAAAAATATCCATTCCGATTCGGTGATCAGTAACACGTCCTTGAGCGTAATTATAAGTACGGATTTTGGCTGAACGATCGCCCGAACTTACCTGAGAAGAACGTTTTTGCGCGTCTTCTTCCTGTTTTTTAGCCAATTCTTTTTCATACAAACGCGAACGCAGAACGGTAAAAGCCTTGTCTTTATTTTTATGCTGTGATTTTTCGTCTTGGCATTGCGCAACCAATCCGGTTGGAATGTGCGTTAAACGAACCGCCGATTTTGTAGTATTAACTGATTGTCCGCCAGGTCCTGACGAACAGAAAAAGTCGACACGCACATCATTCATATCAATTTGAACATCGAATTCCTCAGCTTCAGGCAAAACCATAACCGTTGCCGCAGAAGTGTGCACACGGCCTTGTGTTTCAGTTTGGGGAACACGTTGCACGCGATGAACGCCGGCTTCGAATTTCAACGTCCCGTAAACATCTTCGCCTGTTACTTCAAAAATAACCTCTTTAAACCCGCCTGATGTTCCTTCGTTCATATCGACAACTGAAGTTCTCCAACCGCGCGCTTCGCAATATTTGGTGTACATGCGGAAAAGATCTCCGGCAAAAATACTGGCTTCATCGCCACCGGTTCCGGCGCGGATTTCGACCATTACGTTTTTAGCATCTTCGGCATCTTTTGGGATAAGCATGAATTTGATTTCTTCTTCAAGTTCAGGAAGTCTTTCTTTTGCTTCTTCGAGTTGCATTTTCGCCATTTCGACCATTTCAGCATCACTACCGTCAGAGATGATTTCGTTTGCCTCTTCGATATTCCCGGTCAGATTTACGTATTCGTCACGTTTTTCGGCGAGTGCTTTTAGATCTTTATATTCTTTATTGAGTTGCACCCAACGTTTTTGGTCGGCAATTACATCTGGCTGGATGATCAAATCCGAAACCTCATCAAAACGCTGTTTTACTATTTGGAGTCTGTCTAACATTATCTATTCCTTAATTTTGGAGTGCAAATTTACAAAAAAAAGTATACTCCTGAAAGTGTTAACTTTTAGCTAAGATATTTTGCAGAAACTGAATTTATTTCTAATTGTTAATTACTTTTTAAAGTAAAACAGAATAGAATTTTTACCTTTGTCTTCTCAAAAAAATGAATATTATGGTTTATAAATTCAGGGCGATTCTCGATGCCGAAGAAGATGTTTTCAGGGATATTGCCATTATGGAAGACGATACGCTTGAAGATCTGCACAATGCAATCGTAAATGCATTTGATTTTGACGGACAGGAAATCGCGTCCTTTTATACCTGTGACGACCAATGGAACCAGGATGAGGAAATTTCGCTTTTTGATACAGGCGATATTCCCGGCGAACAAAAAATCATGAGCGATTACCAACTTTCGGAAATCCTTGATTCGAATGCTACAAAAATCATATATGTGTATGATTTTATCAATATGTGGACATTCCTTGTAGAACTTGCCGCAATTGAAGAACCACAATCGGGCGAAAGTTATCCTGCCTTGCTATTTTCACATGGAATCATGCCGGCTGATGCCCCGGACAAGGATTTTGGCGATTCGGCTACATCTGATTTTGATTATGATGAAGACGATCTTGACATGCTTGATGGCGGCGATAATTTTGAAGATTTCGGTTTTGAGGAAAACTGGAATTAAGCAATTGACAATGGAAAATTGACAATTGATAATGAACTTTGCCGTATAAAAAACTAAACATTAAATAACAACAGTAGCACTAATTGTCAATTTCCCATTGTCAATTATCAATTAAATATGATCAACCTCTACAATACCCACATCGAATCGCTTTCCATCCACCGTGTTGGAAACAAAAGCCGTAACGAAGCAATCTTTTTATCGGAACAGACATTTTCGCTAAACGACGAAATTGTTCCTTTAATTAAAGAGTTTTTCTTCAGGCCATTTCGAGATAAAGAAGAAAATTATTACCAGTTTGCGCACGAAGTAGATTTGGATTACAATGACATGTATAAATTTGCAGCTGAACTATTTGCAAATCCATCAAGTGTTCATGAAGTTTCTAAGAAAATCACAAAACATTTATTTGAGCAATCAAACCATCCGCATATTAAGAATGGTGAAGTTTATGTAACTTATCTTACAAACCTTACGATTGACAATAATCCGGTTGATGCGATTGGAATTTTTAAAAGCGAATTGCAAACCGATTTCCTTCAGTTTGAAGAAAAGGAAAGCAATCTTGAAATGATCCTTCAACAGGGAATCAACCTGAATAAATTGGATAAAGGCTGCTTGATTTTCAATTATAAAAAAGAAGAAGGCTATAAAATCCTTACCGTTGACAGCAACAGATATGATGCGCGATATTGGCTGGAACATTTTCTTTCGGTGGATGCGTTCCAGGATGAGAATTTCATTACGAAGAAATACCTGAAATTTTGCCAGGAATTTGCCAAAGACGTTGTCCTTCCTGCCGAAGACAAAAAAGAAGAAGTAATGTTCATGAACCGTTCGGTGAATTATTTTGCTAAAAATGACCAGTTTGAAGAAACGAATTTCCTTAATGAAGTTTTGGATAATCCTGATTTGATTCCGGAGTTCAAAAATTACAAAGTTGATAAAGGCGAAAAATACAGTATTGAAGACGTTACGACTTTCCCGATTGCAAATGCCGCGGTTTCGGATGCGAGAAAGAAAATTAAAAATGTTATAAACCTTGATACAAATATCCAGATCAAGCTGGATTTTATCAATCCTGAAAGTGCTGAAAAGTTTGTCGAAAAAGGCTGGGACGAAGAAAAACAAATGTACTATTACCTGGTTTATTTCAATAAAGAGCAAAAAAGCTAAAAATATAAATCCCTAATTATTAAAAAATTAGGGATTTTTTTATCTCAACTAAGTTTCAAGCATTGCATATTTTTTTAATCAAACGCAACCCTTTCATTCAAAAGCAATCTTTTGGTAAACCAATAAAATTGAAAATGAAAAAATTACTATTATTGCTATGTATGAGTGCCGGGATTATTGTTTCCTGTGACAACAATGATGAAACAAACGACGCTCCTATGGGATTTGTTGCGGGCGTAAATTCTGTAACCGAAATTCCGGTTGTTGGAAATGCGGATGCCATGTTTAAAGTTGATTTTTACGTAAACAACGGATGCGGAAAATTTAGTGCTTTCGACGAAACTTCAGAAGGAAATACACGTACTATCAAAGTACTTTCGAAATATGAAGGTGAAATCTGCACAATGGATTTTCCATTAATTGAAACCGTTTATTCTTTCAATGCAACAACAGCAGGAACTTATACACTTAAATTTGTCAAAACCGACGGAACTTTCTTCACAGAAACCGTTGTTGTACAATAACAAATGACTTTAATTTAAATCCCTGATTTGCTAATTCGATCAGGGATTTACTTTTGATAAAATCATAATTTTCAGAGAAGCAAACAGAGAAAATACTTCTCGACAATTAAGTTTGAATGACTGATTAAGCTGTAAATAATTTCCTTAAAATAAAGCTGTTAAAGTTTTTCTCCTAACGCAACCCGGCATTTATTTTTTTATCTAATAATAAACCAATGCCAAATGCTATGAAAATAAGAATTTTACTTTTGCTTACTGTTGCTTTTTTGAGCGCATGTTCGGGTGAAGAAAATGAAGGCCCGGCCGCAACCCTTCTTCCTGAATCCGGAAATAAAATCATGCTCCTGAAAGTAGATTACACCACCAATGTTTTTGAAAGCGGAAAAGAATTGGAATTTGCTAATCCAACCGACACTTTTACCATTTCCGTTGATTATCAATCGCCGGCTGATTTTGGAAGGATTCAGCTTTACTATCAGGAACTGGATGAAAAGATTTTCGACGGTTCGATTCACTGGATGGGCTTGGGAAATATTTCCTTTCCTGAAAACTTTCTTCCTGCAAACGCTTTTGAACATGTACTGACTGAGGATTTTGCACTTTGTGCCGGAATTGAAAATATTTTCAATCCGAACAATCAGGAGTTTGACTACCAACTGGTTTGGAGTTCAATACAAGGTTTGGTAAAAGTCAGACAGTATCTGCAGTCAAATCCAGCGGCAAGCGTAAAGTTGTTCCTTTACACACCAAGTGTCGGAATTGGAAATCCTGAAGAATGGGATTGGATTGTTATTTTAAAGAATTAATTATAAAAGGTTCCATAATTGTTTTTGTTTTAGATTGGAAATGCGTTTTATCTTTTGATAAGACGCATTTTTTTATCTTTATGGAATATCCGGTAACATTTTAGCTGCCTATTCGTCAAACCAAAAAACCTGACAATTTGGAAACTATTTTATCAATCAAAAACCTGCACAAACGTTATGGCTATGTTCAAGCCGTAAAAAACGTTTCTCTTGAAATACACAAAGGCAATGTTTATGGGATCTTAGGCCCGAACGGCAGCGGAAAATCGACCACATTGGGAATCGTCTTAAACGTTGTCAATAAAACTTCAGGCGAGTACAGCTGGTTTGAAGGAAATATGGAAACGCATGAAGCCTTAAAAAAAGTTGGGGCAATCATTGAGCGCCCAAATTTTTATCCGTATATGACTGCGGAACAAAACCTTAAGCTGGTTTGCAAAATCAAAGGAATCAATTATTCAAAAGTTGAAGAAAAACTGAATCTTGTTGGTTTAAATGAAAGAAAAGACAGCAAGTTCAGAACCTTTTCATTAGGAATGAAACAACGCCTGGCCATCGCTTCGGCACTGTTGAACGATCCCGAAATCCTGATCCTTGATGAGCCAACAAATGGTTTGGATCCGCAGGGAATACATCAAATCCGGGAAATAATCAGGGTTATTGCCGCGCAGGGAACGACAATTTTATTGGCATCGCATCTTTTGGATGAAGTTGAAAAAGTATGCTCACACGTTATGGTATTAAGAAAAGGTTCTGTCTTATATTCAGGAACCGTTCACGGAATGACCTCAAACAGTGATTTTTTTGAATTGGATTCGGCTGACAATGAAAACCTGAAGCAGATTCTGGAGCAACATCAGTCAACAGAAAAAATCGTATCGGAAGAAGGAAAAGTAATCGTTTATTTTAAAGAAAATGTTGCTGCTTCAGAACTCAACCGCTTTCTTTTCGAAAAAAATATCGTGCTAAACCATTTAGTAAAGAGAAAAGCCAGCCTTGAAGAGCAATTTTTAGAACTTACCGGAAACCATCAATAACACTACAAATGAAACGATTAATCGCCATAGAACTTCAGAAAATCTGGTTGAACAAAGCCAGCAGGATCCTTACCCTGACTTATTTCATCTTACTTTCACTGATCGCACTGATTGCTTCGATAGAATTTGATATCGGTAATTTTAAATTCAACCTTGCCGAAATGGGGATATTCAATTTTCCTTACATCTGGCATTTAAACACCTACATTGCCGATATTTTTAAATTTTTCCTGGCTATAGTGATTGTTTCAATGATGGCCAATGAATATAGTTATGGCACTTTGAAACAAAACCTTATTGACGGGCTCAGCAAAGAAGAATTCATTAAATCTAAAGTGCTGACGGTTGTTTTGTTTGCATTGGCATCGACTATTTTCATATTTGTTATCACGCTTATCCTTGGGTTTTGTTATTCATCATATACGGAATTCGGAATTGCGTTTAGCGACCTCGAATATTTGCTGGGCTATTTTGTAAAGCTGACCGGTTTTTTCTCAATTTGCCTTTTTCTGGGTATTTTAATAAAAAGATCTGCTTTTGCACTTGGATTTTTATTGGTTTGGTATATTGGCGAGAATATTTTTTATGGAACGATGCGCGGAAACATCTTCGAAAAAGGTTCGGAAATGCCTGATCTGATTATCAGTTTCTTTCCATTATCTTCATTATCCAACTTGGTGGTTGAGCCTTTTTCGAGATTATCAGCAGTAAAAACCATGGGAGAACAAATTGGCGTTGACAATATCAAGGATTACGGCGTGCATCCGGTTCCGGTTTTAATTGTGTTAGCGTGGACTGTTATATTTGTGTTAATATCATACAAATTATTAAAAAAACGGGATTTATAGTATCTTTGCCGATGCAATGATAAGTGGTATTAAACAAAGGTTTTTTTTATTTTTTTTAGTGGTATTCTCAACCACTGTTTCTGCTCAATATATTTCTGTAGATGAAAGTGACACAGCCGAACAATTGGTTCGGGATGTTTTAATACAGAATAATCCGTGTATCACAATTTCCAACGTAAACGTGAGTGGTTATCCTGCGGGAAGTGGAAATAGTTACGGGCGATTTTTCGGGAACGGAAGTACTTTTCCTTTTAACGAAGGCATAATTTTAAGTACCGGAAAAGCAGCTTCTGCGGTTGGCCCGAATACCACATTATTGAGCGAAGGCCCAACCAGTTGGTTAGGCGATAGTGATCTTGAGCAGGCTTTAGGTGTTGGAAATACTATAAACGCCACTGTTTTAGAATTCGATTTTCTTCCGTTAGCGAGTAAAATCAGTTTCGATTACATTTTCTCCTCCGAGCAGTATTTATCAAACCCTTCTCCTAATCAATGTAATTTTACTGATGGATTTGCATTTTTGATACGGCCGTTAAATTCAACACAGCCTTATCAAAACCTTGCCGTAATCAAGAATACCACAATTCCTGTCAGAGTTAATACTGTTCGGGGGCCGGGAACAATTTGCCCAGCTGCAAATGCCGAATATTTTGATGCGTTTAACGGAACCCAGCATCCGACAAATTTTAATGGCCAGACAAAAATCCTTACTGCCGAAAAAAATGATATTGTTCCCGGAACTTTATACCATATTAAATTAGTCGTTGCCGATCAGGGAAATAATCTTTATGACTCGGCGATTTTTTTAGGAGCCGGAAGTTTCAAAATCGAGAAAGATTTAGGCGAAGACCGGCTTATATCGAATGGAAATCCACTTTGTTTTGGAGAAACGCTTACTTTGGATGCAACTGAATCAGGAACAAACAATTCGTATGCATGGTATAAAGACAATATTCTTCAGCCTGAAACAACTGCTACATACAATGTTACTTCAGCCGGAATTTACCGCGCTGAGGTTACCATAAATGCCACTGCCTGCAAATTAACCGGCGAAGTTACTATTGAATATGCTACGCCAATTGTCCTGAATAACGCGACAATCTTCCAATGCGATGAAAATAATGACGGCACTACTGTATTTAACCTTAAAAAAGCAGACACGTTAATTTCGGCCGATCCCGGTTTATCAAGCCCGGTTTATTATGAAAACATAACCGATACAACGCCAATCGCAACGCCTCAAAGTTATACTGCGACAGTTCCAAAAACGATTTATGCAAGGGTTTCAAATTCTTCGGGTTGCTCACAGTTTACGCAGGTTAGCCTTCAAATATCAAATACTTCTGTAACACCGCCTTCCCCGATTGAAACCTGTGATGATGACAATACGAAAGACGGACTGCATCAGTTTAACCTAAATACAGAAGTTACTCCGGTTTTGCTCCAAGGGCTACCTGCCGGATTAACAGCGCAATATTATAAAAATGTAAACGATGCATTGATTGAAATCAATCCGCTTAATAACATATTTGAAAACTCAATGCCGTACCAGGAAATAATCTGGGGAAAAATAACCAATGGCCCGGATTGTTATGATATAGTTCCGGTTACATTAGTGGTACATGTTTTTAACGACACCAATTTTCAGGACGAAGAAGCTCCGTTATGCAGTGGCTCATTTACTAATCTGGATGCTCCGCCTGGTTTCGTTTCTTATTTATGGGATGATATCAATAGTTCAATAACTTCCAGGATCAGGGTTACAGCACCAGGCGACTACCACGTTACGGCCACCGATTCAAACGGTTGTTCAGCGACAAAGAAATTTACTGTAAAACTCTCTGAAGCCGCTGCAATTGCATCTATAGAGATTAATGATTTCCGGGGCGACAAAAATACGGTAATGATCATAGCAACGGGAACCGGTGATTATGAATATTCGCTTGACGGAAACAATTATCAGGATGAGTCTTTGTTTACAAATGTTTTGTCTGGCCAATACACCGTTTATGTAAACGATAAAAATGAATGCGGAATAACAACACGGACTATATTTGTATTGGATTATCCAAAGTTTTTTACTCCAAACAATGACGGACACAATGACTTTTGGAAGATTCCGTTTTTGTATCAATATCCTTTATCAAAAATTTCCGTTTTTGACCGTTACGGAAAATTAGTATATGCCTCTAACGGGAATGATGCGGGATGGGATGGAAAATTAAATTCCAAGCCATTACCTTCAACTGATTATTGGTTTGAAATTGTCTTGGAAAGCGGTAGGATTATTAAAGGACACTTTGCATTAAAACGATAAGATGATTACTTTTGATTATTATGAAGAAAATCGTTTTTTTACTTTTTATTTTCCTGTTTTCACTGAATTGTTTTTCACAGTTTAGTAAAACGCATTATATCCCGCCTTTTTCAAATACAGACGCACACATACCACAGGGGCAATTCCTTTATATTTCTTCACCCAGCCTTACACCAGTAAATTTTAAGATCATTGCATTAGGAGACAGTGAAATTACCGGAACAGTTTCAAGGGATACTCCTTTTAGGCTCGACATAGGTACAGGCTTTGACACACAAATCCTTGTCAGTCCGTTTAATGTAAATAGCGTTATGTCTAACAAAGGCTACATAATTGAAGCTGAAGACTTGGTTTATGTTAACGTTAGAATGACAACAACTGTAGAAAATAATCATGCGGGCGGAATTGTCTCTAAAGGTTTTGCCGCATTGGGAACTGAATTCCGTATAGGAGGTTTTATTAATACAGGCGTACCAATAAATAATGAAAGTTATTACACATTTGTTTCGGTTTTAGCTACTGAAAACAATACTACAATCCGATTTGGCGATATCAAACCCGGAGTTATCCTAATTAATAATCCGACAGTTGGAAATCAACCTGCGAATGTAATACTCAATCGCGGAGAAAGTTTTGTATTGGCCGTTCAGGGCCCAACTAATCCTGTTATGGACGGACTGATTGGGGCATTGGTTCAGTCTGATAAACCCATTGCGGTAAATTGTGGATCGATAGCAGGATCAAACGGAGATACTACAAATCTTGATTTGGGGTTTGATCAGATTGTATCCGTTGAAAGGACAGGCACTGAATATATTTTTATCAAAGGCAACGGATTTGATGTCATGGAACGTCCATTGCTGATCGCTCATGAGAATAATACCGATATTTTCCTTAATGGAGACTTTTCAGTTCCTTTTACTACTTTGAATGCGGGCGAATATATTGCTTTAAGTGGTGCTGATTATTCCATAAATGAAAGTTTATATGTAAAGTCATCAAAAAATATTTTTGCCTATCAAGGAACCGGGGGAAGTAGAGATCAGGCAAACCAAAATATGTGTTTTGTACCACCACTTAACTGTTCAACGCCAAAAATAATCGACAACATTCCGAATATTAATCAAATCGGAAGTGACAATTCATATATTGCAACAGTAATGTTGGTTACCGAAACCGGCGCAAATGTAGAATTTATCATAAACGGCGTTTCTTACACAACGGCAACACTTCCTAATAACATTACGGCTTCCGGCCCCATAAATGTAATAGGAAATCCTAGCTTTGTCATTTATAAGTTAACCGGCCTGACAGGTAACCTCGCTGTATATTCTACAAAGCAAGCCTACTTTTCCTATTTCGGATCCAGTGGCGCAGCAACCTATGGAGGCTATTATTCCGGATTTACATTCAAACCTGAAATTACATTTAAGCACATTACAGCATCAGCAGGAGCTTGCATCCCAAATATCGATTTGTCAGTCAATGCATTAACAGCATTTGATGAGTTTCAATGGTATTTCAATGACCAGCCTATTCCAGGAGCAACAAACCGTAATTATGTGCCTAATGATATCTTATCCGGATACGGGCCTGGTTTTTATCATGTCAAGGCAGGTATAAGCGAATGTAACATTGAACTTATTTCAGACAAGATTCCAATTAGTTCGTGTACTACCGATTTTGATAACGACGGTGTTAATGACAATATTGATTTAGATATTGATAATGACGGGATTACCAACTGTACAGAATCTTACGGAAATGCTATTCTGGATTTATCAGCACCGGCTGGAATTATTAATGCCGGAAATTACAGCAATACCTTTACTTCAAGCCAATCCGGGTCAGGACTACAGCCTGCCCAGCCATTTACCGGAAATACTAACGGAAGTTTTGTTTCTGCGGTAAATGCAGGATTTTCAAATTCCGTCACAAAAAAGTTTGATTTTGCCACTCCGGTCAGCCTTTCATTAGAATATGCTGATGCTGCAAACGCTTCAGATTTGCTTTCTGCCGGCGGGGATTTTATAATTGAAGTTCCTGTAAACAGGACAATAACGGTCATTAATCCCAACGACCAGATTTTAATTGATACAAATTATGACGGAATATATGAAAGCGGCATTACTGAACATTCCTCTTTCCAGATACGTTTCAGGCTCAATAGAAGCACGCCTTTAGCCGCCGGAGCCGGGACTTTTGAATTCAGGGCGCGTTTAGTCGGTTCTTTTTCTTACACCCATAAGAATCTGTCTGACATTAGTTCTAACAGAGCGACTTTTAAACTGATCGCTACATGCCTTCCGAGAGATACTGATAATGACGGAATTTATGATGAAAGTGATTTTGACAGCGATAATGATGGAATTCCGGATAAAGTTGAAGCGTTGGGCCAAAATTTCAATACAAATCCATTTACGGATACAAACAGAAATGGCCTGGATGACAATTACGAACCTGGGCTGTATCTTGATACTGACGGTGACGGGATTCCCGATTTTATTGATCTCGACAGCGACAACGACGGAATTTATGATTTGGTAGAATCACGGAGCGGAGCGGCCGATATAGATTATAATGGAATCGTCGATGGGAATTCCTTTGGGGCGAACGGTTATCTAAATTCACTCGAAACTTTTCCGGATAGCGGGATTATGAACTTTACAATTGCTGATACCGATGGCGACGGAATTCCTGATTACATTGATTTAGACAGTGATAATGATACCTGTTTTGATGTTACCGAAGCTACTTACAGTGACCCGGATAATGATGGAAAACTTGGAAGTTCGCCGGTAACAGTTGATGCAAATGGATTGGTAATTTCGGGTAGTGATGGTTATACGCCTTTGATTAACAATAACGTTGTCACCGAACTTATTGCCTATCCCGTCACAATAAACTCACTATGCGATCGAGATACGAGCGACGCATCCATTGATGCTGAGTTTGATACTTCAGGTGTCAATGACATGCTTTTACAGGGACAAACAGATATTGACATAACATTTACGGATCAAAACGGTAATATTTTGTCAAATCCTTTACCAAATCCATTCGTTACTCAATCCCAAACAATAACTGCGAGAGTTACCAATAACAACACCTTAAATCCTGCAAGCGCATGTTACCGCGAAGTGGCAATTGAGTTTAGGGTTGACAGGCAGCCTTTTATTGATGGCACGATAAAAATGAGTTTGTGTGATGATTTGCCCGATCAGTTTGACGGTAAATCTGTTTTCAATACGCAAAATCTTGAATCGGTTCTATCAGGGCCTCAAACGGGCTATGAATTTAAATATTTCGGGGAAGACGGGACTGAACTATTTACTCCATTTAATATTTCAAGCCAGAATGTAACCATTATTATGGAAAATCCGCTGAATCGTAATTGTTCAGCATCAGTCATAATCCCATTTATTGTCAATCCGCTGCCTGATATTGAAGAAATCAACCCGGAATCTGAAGTTATATGCCTCAATTTGAATAATACTGTGACGTTGAATGCCGGGCTTATCTCAAGCTTATCTTCTGATTACAATTATGAATGGTCAAGAAACGGAATTGTTATACCGGGAAAAATCGGTTACAATCTCATTGTTTCCGATGAAGGGATTTATACTGTAAAAGTTACCGATAAGCTTACAGATTGTTACAGGATACGGACAAATACGGTAATCTATTCAGACATCGCCTTAATATCTGATGTTGAAATCATCGATCTTACGACAAATAATTCAATAACAATAGCTGTATCCGGAATTGGCATTTATAAATATAGCATCAATAATCCGGAAGGCCCGTTTCAGGAAAGCCCGGTTTTTGAAAATATAAATCCCGGAACACATATAATTTATGTAATTGATGAAAATGGCTGTGGAAGAGTTTCAAAGGAAATTGCGGTAGTGGGCGCGCCTGCATTCTTTACCCCAAACGGAGATTCATTTAATGATACATGGAAAATACTTGGCGTAAATCCGGTTTTTTATCCAAAATCGTACGTACATATATTTGACCGTTTCGGAAAATTCATCGCAGAAATACCTAATGGAAACCATCCGGGCTGGGACGGGACTTACAACGGAAAAGCTTTGCCCGCCGACGATTACTGGTATGTGCTTTACCTTGATGACGGCAGGACCGCAAAAGGGCACTTTTCATTAAAACGATAGGCCAACGCAACGATTTGATAAAAATTGAATCTTATTGCTGAATACCATTTGCTTATGAAAATCAAGTACTATTTATTACTGTTTTTATTTTTATTTTCTTTTAAGGGAAAAGCACAAAACGATTGTGTTGATGCGATTGTAGTTTGTGGGACTTCGGGATTCAGCGGGCTTACGGCAACAGGTATCGGAATTCAGGAAATTCCTATAAGTTGTCAAAGTAATGAGAATAACAGTATCTGGCTTCGCCTGAATATAAACACATCGGGGACTTTAGGATTCACATTAATTCCAAGTAGCAATGATATTGCAATTGATTTTGATTTTTTTATTTTCGGGCCAAATGTAACTTGTGGAAGTTTAGGAAATACTATCCGTTGTTCAACAACGAATCCGCGGATGGCAAATCTTCCAAATAACCATACAGGGATGAATGATACAGAAACCGATACTTCAGAAGGTGCCGGAGCTTTAGGTAATAGCTTTTTACAACAACTTGATGTTATTGCCGGAGAGTCTTATTTTCTGGTTATTGACCGCCCGAACGGGAACAGCGATTTTTCAATTCAATGGACAGGAACGGCAACTTTCAACGAACCGCCTACTTTCCAGATTCCGGCCGGGAATGCCATTGACATCACTAAATGCGATACAGACAGTATTATAAACGGTTTTACTTCGTTCGATTTTACACAGAATACAAATACGATCATCGGTACACAAACCGGAGTTCAGCTAACTTACCATCGAAACCAGAATGACGCCACGACAAATGAAAATCCTATCCTAACTCCGAACGATTTTACAAATACACAAAATCCGCAACGAATATTTGCCAGGATTACAAATCCTGTAACAGGCTGTTTTGATACGACTGATTTTCTGTTAACCGTACAAAGCTTTAATGTCATTCCTGCCAACAGTTACTCAGTATGTGACAATATCAATGCCAATGATGGCGACGATACAAATGGCTTGACCACATTTGATCTGGATTTGGTAACCTCTGAAATATTTGGTGGAAATTCAGGCGGTTTAAACATCAGCTATTATCTTAATCAGGCCGATGCTTTTCCTGAAAATTCTCGACTCACAAGGTTTTTCACAAATACGGTTCCTTTACGGCAATCGGTTTTTATGAAAGCAAAAAATGCTGACGGCTGTTATGAAATCAAGGAAATATTTTTGAATGCCAACCCGCTTCCTCCAAATAATGCCATAACATTAGTGCAGTGTGATTTTGAAAATGAAGATGGAAAAACCATATTCAACCTAACGCAGGCAACTCCGGAATTAACTGACGGCAATCCCGATTTGAGAGTAGAATATTTTGAAAATTCAGCCGATGAGCAAAATAATGTCAATAGCATTACCGAACTTTCCAATGATATTTCGCATTCGCTGATAATTATTGCCCGAATCACCAATACGCTTACACAATGTATACGGGTTGTAAACCTCACTCTTTCAGTAAATATTCAGCCCGGACGAGAAGCTACGATTTTTGAATGTGATATTATGGGTGTTGAAAACGGCATTGCGGTTTTTAATCTGAATGAAAGTAATCTTAAGGATTCACCAACTTCAGTGGTTACTTTCTATGAGAATTTTACCGATGCGCTTTTAGAAGCCAATGCAATTCCGGATCCTGAAAATTACAGTAATGGAACCGCCTACCATGATATTATTTATGCAAGGGTTGAAGATGCAAATAAATGCTCAGGGGTAAGCGTTGTCAACCTGAAAGTTAATGTATTGCCGGATATTGACCCCGAAAGTGACGGAAACGATTACATTTGTACAAACCTTCCAGAAAATTTCATCACGATTGATGCCGGCCTACTATCGGGGCTTACCTCGGATTATACTTATATCTGGCGACTTGACGGGAATGTTTTTCCGCGGACATCCTATTCAATCCAGGTAAACAAAGCCGGAGCATATACCGTTGAAGTTATCAATAAGATAAATGCCTGCCGTAAAATCCGGTCGATTGTCGTACATCCATCAAATGATGCTGAAATTAGTTCCATTGCTGTACAAGATGTAATAACAGATCAAAATAGCGTTACCATAAACATTTCGCCTAACAGTATTGGCAGTTACCAATACAGCCTTAACAATCCGGACGGCCCGTTTCAGGATTCAAATTTCTTTGAAAATGTGAAAGCCGGAATCCATACGGCTTATGTTTATGATATTCATGGTTGCGGGACAGTCAGCGCTACGGTTGTCGTAGTTGGGTTTCCTAAATTCTTTACGCCAAACGGCGACGGCATTAATGACACCTGGAAAGTTGATGCCGTTGATTCGGTTTTCAATAATGAGAGTAAAATGTACATTTTTGACCGCCATGGCAAACTCGTTAAAGAAATTGCGAGCCGTGACACTTCGGGATGGGACGGAACCTTAAACGGAAACCCGCTGCCGTCAGACGATTACTGGTATGTTTTATACCTTGAAGACGGCCGTACCGCAAAAGGGCATTTTGCTTTAAAGCGATAAATCCGTACTTTCGATGGAATAAAATCTTTTTTCATGAAAACCATCCTGAAATTTTCTTTACTTTTTGTGATGTTTCAAATCACCGCGCAGGTTAAAGTATCGTCCGGAAGCATCAAAAGCCTGTTATTATTCGAATCCAAATTCGTTGATGCCCGAAACGTTGACATTTGGCTTCCTGATGGTTATTCAGAAAAAGAGAAATATGCCGTATTGTATATGCACGACGGGCAAATGCTGTATGATGCCGAAGCCTCATGGAACAAAACTTCGTGGGAAGCTGATGAAACTGCGGCAAAGCTTATGGCTGAAAACAAAACCCGGAAGTTTATAATTGTGGGTATCTGGAATACCGTCAATAAAAGGCACGCTGAGTATTTCCCGCAAAAACCTTATGAAAGCATTCCGGCACCTGAAAAACAAATCATTATTGATGAGATTAAAAAACTTACAAATACAACCGAAGTATTTCAGCCCAAGTCGGATAATTACCTGAAATTTATCGTAAACGAATTAAAACCTTTTATTGATAAGACTTTTTCTGTAAAACCTGATAGAAACAACACTTTCATTGCCGGTTCAAGCATGGGCGGGCTCATTTCACTTTATGCAATTTGTGAATATCCTGAGGTTTTTGGCGGAGCCGCCTGCATTTCAACACATTGGCCCGGAACTTTTTCGGTTGAAAATAACCCAATTCCGGATGCGTTTTTTAACTACATGGCTTCTGATCTTCCCGATCCGAAAACTCATAGGATTTATTTTGATTATGGAGACCAGACTTTAGACGCGATGTATCCGCCATTACAAAAAAAAGCAGATTTGGTTATGAAAAACAAAGGCTATGCTTCTAAAAACTGGATCACAAAATCATTTCCCGGAGCCGAACATTCAGAAAAAGCCTGGAAAGAACGACTGCACTTTCCAATGGAATTCTTACTTTCAAAATAGCAGGAACCTTTAATCCGGAATATGGCATATGCGAAAATCCTTCAATAGTTGAGGTTTTTATTAAAGGATTGTCCTAAAAGTAGTGTGTAAAACGAATTTCTATGGAGAATTAAAAAAAAATGCGGTTTTCCCGTAAAATGCTATAGCGGGAAAATTGTATTTTACCTTACAGGGAAGGGGCGAATTCATCCCTACGAAAAATTATATTCTTCAATTACGGGAAAACCGTATATTTCATAAAATTAAATGTTGCTCTAAAATAATGGAGACAAATACACTTATCTGTAAAAAGCTAAAGGCGTTCAGAGAACTTTAAACTTTCAGAGTTAAACATTGTTTAGGGCAATATTTTTATTAAAAACAGTTCCGGAAGTTGCAAAAAGTAATAAATTTACACCACAGTAACAATTCGGGCGATTAGCTCAGCTGGTTCAGAGCACTACCTCGACAAGGTAGGGGTCACTGGTTCGAA
>CAZSDN010000011.1:0-14705 GCA_964605595.1 uncultured Flavobacterium sp.
TATTAAAAACGGTTGCGGCAGGCGTTCCCGGTTTTAGCTTTTCGTCCAAAACCATAATTCCGTCGTGGCTTGTCCCGAGTCCGAGTTCGTCTTCGGCGCAAATCATTCCGTGGCTTTCCTGATCGCGGATTTTTCCTTTTTTGATTACGAAAGAATCTCCGTTTTTATCGTACAAAGTTGTTCCGATAGTTGCAACGGGAACTTTTTGCCCGGCCGCAACATTCGATGCGCCGCAAACAATTTGAATTGGAGCACTTTCGCCAATATCAACAGTTGTAACCTTCAAACGGTCGGCATTTGGATGTTGAACACATGTTAAAACATGGCCAACAACAATTCCTTGAAGTCCGCCTTTAACGGATTGGAATCTTTCTACGGCTTCCACTTCCAAACCTAAATCGGTTAATAAGGTTGCAGTTTCTTCCGATTTCCAGTCGGTTTTAATGAATTGTTTCAGCCAGTTGTACGATATTTTCATTGTAAGTCTATTACCCAAATTAAGGTTGCAAATATAAGGATTGCGTATTGTAGTAGGAAAGATTTTTTAGCTTTTTTGGACAGGTTTCAACCAAAAAAACAAATGGAAACAAAAAGGTTTAAAGCAATTCTTCGATATGTTTTTTGATGTTCACTGCGATTTTTTCAGTTGGCAGGTCATTTTCATCGCTTCCAAACGGATCTTCAATTTCCTCGGCAATCAATTCAAGGCTTGCAAGTACATAAAAAATGAAAACTACGACAGGAGCGACATAATATCCCAAGCTAAATGCATATCCAAAAGGTAAAGTCATTACATAAAAGAAAATGAATTTTTTGATGAATGCGCTGTAAGAGTAGGGAATAGGAGTGTTTTTAATTCTTTCACAAGCACCGCAGATGTCAGTAAATGAAAGCAATTCGGCATTAAGAATAATTAACTGGTCACCGGTAATTTTTCCTGAGCTATACAAATCGTTCACTTTTTGAAACAATATTTTTGCAACCTGGTTTGGTTTGTGGTTTTGGTGGTCGATGTCAAGATCAAGCCCGTCAAAGAGTTGCTTGCTAACATCTTCATTTTTTAAATGCAGGTTCAGTACCGACGCATAAAGCGGAATTGTTTCTATGAAAAATCGTTTATCATCGTCGCTTTTAAGCATTGCAGAAAGTTTTAGAGCAAGATTGCGACTGTTGTTTACCAAAGCGCCCCATAATTTCCGGCCTTCCCACCAACGATCATAAGCAGTATTGGTTCTGAAAACAAGTAGAAGTGAGATTACGAAACCAAGCATTCCGTGCATGACGGTAATATTTTTCACGTAACTACTGTCGGTTAATTGCCAATATTCAACTTCGAGATAACCAACGATTCCGGCATAAAAGCCAATACAAAACATAATTGGAATGAGCGTACGGAACGTATCGGCTTTGTGAAAACGGAAAATAAAAGTAAACCAGTCTTTGGTGTTATATGAAACCATTCAGCAGAAAAATTTCTTCAAATTTAATTAAAAATTTAAGTTCCCCGCAAGCTCTTTTAATGCAACTTCGGATAATTTTGCTTGATATTGCGCATTGCTGTTCCGAACTTTTGCATTGACATAATTAAGTTGTGCCGTGCGGAATTCGAGTGTTGTAATTGTACCAATACGGAATTTCTCGAAAGTAATATCCATATTTTGCCGGGCAATTTTTTCATTTGTATCTTCCAGTTCGGATAAACGAAGATTGGTTTGATAAGTTTGATACGCCGTAATCAATTGCGTATGCAATGTTTGCTTTTGCTGGTCGATCAAAAACTGGGAATTTTCTATTTGGATTTTTGCGATTCTTTCGTTCCGGTTTTGCAATCCACCATTGAAAATATTCATAGTGGCGTTAATTCCGTAAACCAAGCCTCTTCCCGAAGATTGCGTAATAAACCCAAGCGACGCTTCCGAACGCGTGAAATTATAGCCCGAACTTATATTAATGATAGGATAACGGTCGCCTTTAACCTGTTTTAATTGTAGTTCGGCAACGCGTTTACTGATAACTTGCGCCTGTAACTGCGGATTTTGTTTTTCGGCCAAAATCATTAAATCCGGGAGTAAAAGCGTTTCGTCGGTTGCAACATTTTCAATGACTTTGAAATCAATATTAAGGTCGCGTGCCAAAATTTCATTCAGCCTTGTTTTCGTATTTATGTATAATTCCTGCTGGCGCAAAAGCTGTGTGGTATCGGTATTCAAATCGACCTGCGCATTCAGCACTTCGAGTTTCGAAGCTTTCCCGATCGTATATCGGTTGTCGGCCATATTGAGCCGCATTTTTGAAATGACAATCGTAGTATCAAGAGCCGTTAATTGCTGTTGCTGCTGGACAATATCGTAATAAGTTGTGATTACATCACTGATTTTCGTAAGAATTGTAAGTTTTAATTCAGCATCACCAAGTTTCTCAAGTTCTTTCAATTGATCGTGGCGCGCGAACATCCTGAAACCGTCAAAAACCGTCCAGTTCAGGCTTACGCCGTATGTTAAATTTAGGTTTTTAGCATTGTCCAACTCCCGCTCTGAACCATCGCCCTGTGTTTGTTTCGTATCAAGAATACTATTATTATTGATAACGTTTGCCGAAACATTTGGCAAAATCCCGGCATTTGCGAGGCTTACGTTTTGCTGGTCGATTTTTAGGTCATTACGCGCTATTTTTATGTCGTAATTATTTTCGAGTGCAATTTTAACCGCGTCTTCAACAGTTAAAACCGGAGCGGTTTCCTGCGCCTGAAAGTTCATAATGCCCAGGAAAAACAAAGTGATTATATAGAATTTCGTTTTCATATCAGTGGCCTTTGCTTTCATTTTCATATTCTTCAATACGGTCAAATTCAGGATAATGCTTTCTGGCTTTTGACCACATTAAATACAACGCCGGAATTACGAATAATGTCAATATTAATGAAAAGATAGTTCCGCCAACAATTACAACTCCCATTCCGATCCGGCTTGTTGATGCCGCTCCAAGCGACATTGCGATTGGTAAGGCTCCGAGTGAAATTGCTAAACTCGTCATTAAAATCGGCCGTAAACGCGCTTCTGATGCTTCAAGGATTGCGTCGTATTTTTCTTTGCCCTGTTCACGCAATTGATTTGCAAATTCGACAATCAGGATTCCGTTTTTCGTAACCAAGCCAATAAGCATTACTGTTCCGATCTGGCTGAAAATATTCCACGTTTGATCAAATAACCATAAAGAAAACAATGCTCCGGCAACTGCCATCGGAACAGTCAGGATGATAATAAACGGATCGATGAAACTTTCAAACTGTGCCGCCAGAATCAGGAAAATCAGCAATAATGCTAATCCGAACGCGAATGCAGTATTTGAGCTACTTTCAACGAAATCACGAGATTCACCACCCAAATCGGTTGTAAATGTATCGTCAAGGACTTTTGCTTTGATACGATCCATTGCTTCAATTCCGTCATTAATGCTTTTTCCGGGAGCAAGCCCGGCAGAAACTGTAGCGGACATATATCGGTTATTATGATACAATTGCGGCGGATTGCTTTGTTCTTCAATTTTTACAACATTATCCATCTGAATCAGGTCGCCTTTCGCATTTTTGACGAACATTGAAGTCAGGTCTAAAGGTTTTGAACGGTCTTTCTGGTCAAATTGCCCGATGACCTGGTATTGTTTTCCGTTCATCATAAAATAACCAAAACGTTGCCCGCTCAATGAAAGCTGTAATGTTTGCGCAATATCGATTACAGAAATCCCTAAACTTTCGGCTTTTTCACGATCAATAGTTACATTGATTTCGGGTTTGTTGAATTTGAGGTTGACATCTGTAATCGCAAATGTCGGGTCTTTTCCGGCTTCATCCATGAACAATGGAATTTTTTCCTCTAACTTCTGAAAGTTAGGCGCTTGTATAATATATTGAATCGGAAGCCCGCCACGACGGTTTACCGCAATTGTTGGCTGTTCGATGATTGATGTTTTAGCTTCCGGATATTGTTTTGTCCATTTGGTGAGCTTTTCGGCAATTTCTTTTTGTGAACGATCCCTTTCGTTGGTTTCTGATAATGCGATACGAATGCGTCCGCTATTTACTGTAGAAGCTCCAAAACCTGGTGAAGTAATTACAAGGCTCACCTTTTTTTCAGGAATTGAATCATCAACCAAACGCGACATTTCCTGCATGAAACGGTCAGTATATTCGTATGAGGAACCTTCCGGGGTTGTAATGTTCATTACTAATGAACTACGGTCGTCATACGGCGCGGTTTCTTTCTGCAGCAGCGAAAAAAACAAATAAATGAGTCCGAAGCAAACAATTAATATCGGAAAACTCAGCCATTTCTTTTTCATGAATTTTTGAAGCGAATCAGCATAGCCCTGGTTCATTTTTTCAAAATACGGTTCGGTCAGAATGTAGAATTTAGATTTTTTCTGTTCGCCGCCTTTCATAAGATAAGCGTTCAGCATTGGTGTAAGCGTGAGCGATACAAATGCCGAGATTAAAACTGCCGCGCCAATGACGACGCCGAATTCCCGGAATAATCTTCCAACGAAACCTTCAAGGAAAATTACGGGAAGGAATACTGCGGCAAGTGTGACTGAAATTGAAATAACGGCAAAGAATATCTCGTTTGAGCCTTTGATCGCGGCTTCAATCGGAGTCATTCCTTCTTCGACTTTTTTGAAGATGTTTTCGGTAACAACGATTCCGTCATCGACCACTAGCCCAGTCGCAAGGACAATTGCGAGCAATGTCAAAACGTTTATTGAAAATCCGAACAAATACATGATAAAGAATGTTGCGATCAGCGAAACGGGAATATCGACCAACGGACGGAATGCAATTGCCCAATCCCGGAAAAACAGATAGATGATAAGGATTACAAGAAGGATTGAAATTCCCAATGTTTCTGCAACTTCCAGAACTGATTTTTTTACGAAAGCAGTCGTGTCGATGGCAATATTCAGCTTAATATCTTTTGGCA
Source organism: uncultured Flavobacterium sp. (assembly GCA_964605595.1). Lineage (GTDB taxonomy): Bacteria > Bacteroidota > Bacteroidia > Flavobacteriales > Flavobacteriaceae > Flavobacterium. Next base: position 4,974 of record CAZSDN010000011.1, read on the forward strand.
AATCTTTTTTAAGAAGTTCAAATTCTTTGTAGAACTCTTCGGAAATATCCAAGTAATTTGCCCCGGGAAGCGGCACGATTGCAACACCAACCAAAGGAAAACCCGATTCGCTCATTTTGGTTTCGGTATTTTCAGGGCCGAGGTTTGCTAGTCCGACATCGCTGAAACGAACGATTTTTTCGCCTTCGGATTTAATTACGATATTATTGAATTCTTCAGGAGTGGCGAGGTTTCCGACAGTTTTAACAGTTAGTTCCGTAGTATTGCCGGTAAGTTTTCCGGATGGAAGTTCAACATTTTGTTTGTTCAACGCATCACGAACATCTGAAACTGTGCAACCATACGAAGCAAGCTTTATCGGATCGATCCATAAACGCATCGCATATTTCTTTTGTCCCCAAATTTGTACGCCACTGACACCCGGAATTGTTTCCAGGCGTTGCGCAATAACATTTTCGGCATAATCGCTTAGTTCAAGCGGGCTTCGGCTGTCGCTTTTTACCGTCATCGAAATGATCGCTTCACCATTTGCATCGGCTTTTGAAACAACCGGTGGCGCATCGATATCCTGAGGCAAACTCCGAATCGCTTGTGAAACCTTGTCACGAACATCATTTGCAGCTTCTTCGAGGTTTTTGTCAAGATTAAATTCGACTGTAATATTGCTGCTTCCCTGAATACTTGATGAAGTAATATTCCTGATTCCGTCGATAGAGTTAATGGCTTTTTCAAGCGGTTCGGTGATTTGCGATTCGATAATGTCCGAATTCGCACCCGCATAATTCGTACGCACCGAAACCTGTGCCGGATCGATTGATGGGAATTCTCTTACACCTAAAAAAGTATAGCCGATAACACCAAACAATATGATTGCCAGGTTCATTACAATTGTTAAAACCGGCCTCCTGATACTCGTGGTCGATAAACTCATGGTTAGGTGGTTTTTGTTATCTTGACTTTTACAGGCGTATCGTTTCTGAGCGTCATTACGCCGCTGGTAAGCAATGTATCACCGGCTTTCAATCCGGAAAGGATCAGGATTGATGCATCGGTCCGTGTAGCGGTTTCAACCTTGACTTCTTTGGCTTTTCCATTTTCAGATATAAAAACTTTTTTCCCGTTTTGTATCGGGATAATCGATTCTGTTGGGACTACGATCGCATCTTTTATAATATCCAAAGGCAATTCGACATTGGCAAAAGTTCCCGGAAGTAATTTCCCGTCTTTATTTTCAGCGATTGCACGGATTTGCAATGTTCTTGTTGTAACCGATACTTCAGGCTCAATAGCATACACTTTTGCGGTAAATTTTTTATCTGAACCCGCAACTGTAAATGATAATTCTGAATTTGATTTTACCTGCGCCGCATATTTCTCAGGAATGGAAAATGTGATTTTCAGTTTTCCGATGTTGACCAGTTTTGCAACCAAAACCGTTGGTGTAATATAAGTTCCCGGTGAAATCGAACGCAATCCTATTTTTCCTGAAAATGGCGCCCGGATAGTAGTTTTTCCGATTTGTGCCCGTATCAACTGGCTTTGTGCCTGAGCCGTTTTGAAATCTGCGGAAGCGATATCGTATTCTTCCTGACTGATGGCTTCTTTTTGTAAAAGCAATTTTGCTCTTCTTTCATTTTCGGAAGCGAGTGTTTGGCGCGTCGTCATTTGCTGAAGTTGGGCTTTTAATTCGATATCGTTGACCTTGAAAAGTACTTGCCCTTTGGTTACAGTTTTTCCTTCTTCGAAATAAATCCCTTCAACAATTCCCGAAACTTCACTGCGAATTTCAACTTGTTCGTTAGCTTCAATAGAACCTGAAAGGGAAAGATTATTGTCGAATGTTTGCGGTTTTACAACGATACCGCTAACGGTGATGGATTTGTTTTTTGGGCCTTTTCCTTTCGGATCCTCGCTTTCGCCTTTATTTTCAATAATTCTATAAGTGATGAAAGCTCCTAAACCAAGGATCAAAAGCGAATAAACAATGTATTTTATTTTCATAAGTAGATAAGCTAAAACGCTAGGAACAAATGTAGTTCTTAGTCCCGAAACCTTAAGAAAGTTAATTTTTATTTAACAATTGTATGTACAAATTTAACTGATGTAATTCCAAATGTTATTTTTCTTTGACATTTCAATGAAAACCTGGCGTAAAATTGCGTTATCAGGTTTTAATAAAGGAGCATCATCTTTGAGGATTTTTACCGCATAATGACGGGCAAGCTGCAGGATTTCCTTATCCCGCACAATGTCTGCAATCTGAAGGTTTAAAACACCGCTTTGTTGCGTTCCCATTAAATCGCCCGGGCCGCGAAGTTTTAGGTCGACTTCGGCGATTTCGAATCCGTCAGCTGTGCGCACCATGGTTTCCATACGGGTTTTACTGTCGTTTGATAATTTATGTCCGGTCATTAAAATGCAATAACTTTGCGCTGCGCCCCGGCCAACACGGCCGCGCAACTGGTGCAATTGCGACAAACCGAAACGCTCGGCACTTTCAATAATCATTACGCTTGCGTTTGGAATATTTACGCCAACTTCAATTACGGTTGTTGCAACCATAATATTCGTTTTCCCGTCGGCAAAGCGCTTTACTTCGGCATCTTTATCGGCCGGTTTCATTTTTCCGTGAACGATGGAAATTGAATATTGCGGCAGCGGAAAATCACGTGAAATACTTTCATATCCGTCCATTAAGTCTTTGTAATCCATTTTTTCGGATTCCTGGATTAACGGATATACGATATAAATCTGCCGGCCTTTTGCAATTTCATCTTTTATGAATTTCCAGACTTTCAGGCGGTTTGAATCGAAGCGATGCACGGTTTGGATGGGTTTTCTTCCCGGAGGCAATTCGTCAATTACGGAAATATCAAGATCGCCATATAAACTCATTGCCAAAGTACGCGGAATAGGAGTGGCCGTCATCACCAAAACATGTGGTGGAATTTCGTTTTTCTTCCACAATTTAGAACGTTGCTCAACGCCAAAACGATGCTGTTCATCAATTACGGCTAAACCAAGATTCTGGAATTTTACTTTGTCTTCGAGCAACGCATGAGTCCCGATTAAGATATGCAGCGTGCCATTTTCAAGTTCTTCATAAATGACTTTCCTGTCGGAAGTTTTAGTTGAGCCTGTAAGAATTTTTATGTTGATATTAAGGTTTTTAGCTAATTCGGTCAATCCATGAAAATGCTGGTTTGCAAGAATTTCAGTAGGAGCCATCAGACATGATTGGAAACCGTTATCCAGAGCCAAAAGCATGCTCATCAATGCCACAATTGTTTTTCCGGAACCAACATCACCCTGAAGCAAACGATTCATTTGTGCCGGATTTCCCATGTCGTTCCGAATCTCTTTCAATACTCTTTTTTGCGCGTTCGTAAGAGCGAATGGCAAATGGTTATTGAAAAAATCATTAAAGTATTCCCCAACTTTTGTAAAGGAATGTCCTTTGATTTTTTGTTTCCGAATCAGGTTCTTGGTAATCAACTGCAACTGGATGTAAAACAATTCTTCAAACTTTAACCGAAATTGCGCTTTTGTAAGGATATCGTTGCTTTTTGGAAAATGAATGTTGAACAACGCAGCATTTTTCGGAATCAGTTTTAGTTCATCAATCAGGTAGGCCGGAAGTGTTTCGGTAAAAAGAGCCTGTGTTTCTACAAAAAGCTGATGCACTAATTTATTGAGTGTGCGATTCGAAATTCCACGATTCGCAAGCGTTTCCGTTGAAGGATAAACCGGCTGCATCGCTGAACGCAGATTTTGTTCGTGTTCTTTGAGCGGTTCAATTTCCGGATGCGGCATACTGAAAATTCCGTTGAACGAATTGCATTTCCCGAAAATTACGATTGGGACATTTATCTGCAAACTTTCCCGGATCCATTTTATTCCCTGGAACCAAACAAGTTCCATTTGGCCCGTATCATCCACGAAAGTGGCAACAAGCCGTTTTTTTCCTTTAGCGGGTTCAACGGTTTTTATATTTATGATTTTTCCTATAAGCTGGACTTCGGCTGAATTTTGCTGAAGCCGGTTGATTTTATAATACTTCGTGCGGTCAATATACCGGTTTGGAAAAAAATGCAGTAAATCGTCATATTTATGGATGCCAAGTTCCTTTCGAAGCAATTCGCCACGCTGCGGGCCAACGCCTTTAAGGTATTCGATAGGTGTTAACAGAAGATTGTTTTGCATAAAGCGAAGATAGTTTTTAGTTTTTAATTGGGAAATCTTTTGAAAAAACTCTCTGTATATTTGTAAAAATCCAAAGTTATATGGTTCGGTATTTTTTATGTTTTTTTATTTCTGCATTTGCTTTTGCACAACAAACTGCAAAAGTTGATTTTACAACACTGAATGCTGTTATTTCGATAGATTTTGACAGCCGAAAAGTTTCCGGAAAAGTTACTTATGATTTTGTGGTAAAATCTAAAATAGACACTATTCGACTGGATGCGAAATCGATGATTTTTACAAATCTGAAAATCAATAACAAGTCGGTCGATTTTACTTCAAACGCTTCCGAACTAAAGCTTTTTAAAGGGTTTAGAAAAGGAAAAAACCAACTTACTTTTGATTATGCCGCTACGCCAAAACAAACGATGTATTTCGTAGGTAAAGACGATAATATCCAGATTTGGACACAAGGACAAGGAAAATATACAAGTCACTGGCTTCCGAGTTTTGACGACATGAATGAAAAACTCGTTTTTAATATCAGCGTTTCATTTAATAAAGAATACCAGGTTATTTCGAATGGAAAAATCAAAAACAAAGATATTTCAGGAGAAAATATAATCTGGAATTATACTATGGAAAAGCCAATGTCTTCTTATCTGGCGATGATTGCGATAGGAAAGTTCGATAAGCAAACAATTATAGCTGATTCAGGAATGCAAAGCGATTTGTATTATCAGCCTGAAGACGCCATGAAATATGAGCCGACATATCGTTATTCAAAAGAGATATTTGACTTTTTAGAAACTGAAATCGGAGTGAAATACCCTTGGGGAATATATAAACAGATTCCGGTTCGTGACTTTCTGTATGGCGGAATGGAAAATACAACTGCAACTACATTTACAATGGATTATGTGGTTGATGAAATCGGGTTTAACGACCGAAATTACATCAATGTCAATGCGCATGAACTCGCGCATCAATGGTTTGGCGATATGATCACGGCAAAATCAGGAAAGCATCATTGGCTTCAGGAAGGGTTTGCGACATTTTATGCACTTTTGGCAGAACAGGAATTATTTGGAGACGATCATTTTCATTGGAAATTGTATGAAATGGCGGAACGTTTGCAACAAGCTTCCAAAACTGATAGAACACCATTGCTGAACGAAAAAGCAAGTTCGCTGACGTTTTACCAAAAAGGCGCATGGGCTTTGTACTTTTTGCGTGAAGAAATCGGGAAGGAAAATTTCAGAAAAGCGGTAAAAAGCTATCTCGAAAAACATGCTTTTAAAAATGTTGAAACGGAGGATTTTCTTTCAGAAATTGAAAAAGTCTCGGGTGTTAATACTGATGAGTTCAGAAAAACATGGCTAGAATCACCGGGTTTTGAAGTAGAAACCGCTATCGCATTACTTAAGCAGAATCAGTTTATTAAAGATTATTTTGACCTGCTGGTTTTACAGGATTTGCCTTTTGCAGAAAAGAAAGATGTTTTGGAAAAAATACTGAAATCGGATGCCTATTATCCAATACGGGAAGAAGCTGTTTTTCAATTAAAATCAGTTCCCTTTGAAGAAAAGAAGGAGTTGGTTTTACTGGCTTTAAAAACCAATGAATTCAATGTGCGCCAAGCTGTGGCAAATACGACAGAGAAAATTCCGATTGAAAACTATACCGATTTTGTTTCACTTTTGGATGATAATTCTTATGTGACTAAAGAAATCGCATTAAACAGCCTTTGGTCACAATTTCCTGAAAAACAGATTGAATTACTCGAAAAGTCAAAGAATTTCGTTGGAATGAATGATAAAAACCTGCGTATTTTATGGCTTACATTGGCTTTGCTTACGAAAGAATACAATCCGGATGAGAAAATAAAGTATTATGAAGAATTACTCGATTATACTTCTGCCAAATTTGACAGCAATGTACGCCAGAATGCCATAACAAATATGCTTTTTGTAGATCCGAACGATACAAATGTGCTTCCGGTTTTGGTAAATGCAACAGTGCACCATAAATGGCAGTTTACCAAATTCGGTCGCGACAAAATCCGTTCATTGATAAAAAAAGAAAAATACAAAACATTTTATACCGAATTGCTGGCAAAACTTCCTGAAAACGAACAAACGCAGTTAAAAAAACTACTAACCGAATAATGAGAGCACTTGTAATTTCAGGAGGAGGAAGTAAAGGCGCGTTTGCAGGCGGCGTGGCACAGTATCTTTTACAGGAAAAAGGGCATACTTATGACTTGTTATTGGGAACTTCAACGGGAAGCTTGCTGATTCCGCATCTGGCTTTGGGAAATGTCGAAAAAATCTATAATATCTATACAAATGTAAATTCTCATAAAATATTCAATATCAATCCGTTTGTGATAAAAAACCGTAAAGGCGTGGATATCGTAACGATCAATCACTTTAACGTCCTTATGCAGTTTTTTAAGAAGAAACGTACTTTTGGAGAAAGCCTTAATTTAAAGAAATACATCCGAAAAAGTTTTTCGTTATCCGAATTTAATCAGTTGAGAGCTTCAGGCTGCAATATCGTTGTAACAGTGACAAACCTTTCTAAAAACGATGTTGAATACAAGTCGATCCAGGATTTTGAATACGAAGAATTCTGCGACTGGATCTGGATTTCCTGCAATTACATTCCGTTTATGAGCTTAGTCACAAAAAACGGATGTGAGTATGGCGATGGCGGATTTTCAAACCTTGTTCCAATAAATGAAGCAATCAACCGCGGCGCTACAGAAGTTGATGTTGTCATACTCGAAACTGAAATCCAGGTTGCGCCAAGAGTTATCGGAAAAAATCCCTTTTCATTAATGGTCGATCTGTTCGCAACTTTACTCGATCAGGTCGAAAAACACGATATCGCCATCGGAAAAATGGCTGCAAATAACAATAATGTCAAGCTGAATTTATATTATACGCCAACGCAATTAACCGACAATGCGCTGATTTTTAATAAAGAGCGCATGAAAGAATGGTGGCAAGAAGGCTATGAATACGCAAAAAATAAAAGTGAATTGATGAGCGACCACAAAGCGTTGTAAGCTTTTTTTCACCTCAAGCGCAAGGCTATAAAAAAGATTTCACTTCTTCTTTAATAAAAGCGAGCGCGGTATTGCTTGGTGATTGTTTTTCAAGCAATTCCTGCAGGATTAGTTCGCGTAGGCCGTCTGCGTTGGAAACATTTTCGTTTCGTGCCGCCGAACGGATGATTTGCATTGTGGTGTTTTTTGCCGTGATAATGATTGTCCAGCATTCATCACTCATATAAATCTGTTGCGTAAGGTTATGGTCAAATTCCTGTTCAATATGCGCAACAAGCAAATCGGCATAATCATTTTTATTTGTCGAAATCGGCGCAATGCGAATCAGTAATTTGGTCAGGCTGATGCGTTCCATCAATAAAGCCATTCTTTCATAAGCTTGCAAACGAAGTGGCAACGCTGTTTTCTGGTTAGTCCGGCGCAATAAAAACCGGCGTTTATTTTCTTCATTCCGGGTAAATGTCAGAAAAAAATAATAAGCAACTCCGCCTGTTACAAGAGCCGGAAGCGTGTAAAATAAAAGTTCGACGATTTTGTTTGTGTCCATTTTTTGAGTTTTCGTAAATCAAAACAAATAAACGAATAAACCGATAAAACTTATATATTGCATCTGATAAATTTTCTAAAAAGGACGGGCCTAAGAATCAATCATGATTAAAATGTTTATTTTTGACTCTAATAATTTAAATATGAGAATAATCTTTTTGTCATTTTTGCTTTTTGCGGGCTTTTCAGCTTCATCACAATCTTTGCAACAACTTTATAGTGCAAGTAAAAAATCGTATGAGGACAAAGATTTTGCTTCTTTTCTCAAACAAACCAAAACGCTGGACAGTCTTCGTCCATCGCATCCCGCATTCACTTATAATTTAGCTGTAGCTTATGCAGCTAATAACTTTAAAAATGAATCAGTTGCGATTTTAAAAAAAGCGATCCTGATGAATAATAAAACAGAATTTGAAACGGCAGAAGAATTTTCATTTTTTGCAGGATCTAATGAATTCAAGCAATTAATCCAATTAAAAAGTGACCTTGACAAGCCGGTAATTTCTTCCCAAAAAGTAATTTCGCTGTCTGAAAAAGACCTTCATCCGGAAGGATTGGTATTTCTCCAAAAAAACAATATCTGGCTTGCCGGAAGTATTCATAAAAGAAAGATTGTTGCATTTGATCCCAAAACCGGAAGCTGTTCAGATTGGCTAAAAACAGACGATATGCTGGCTGTTTTTGCCATTAAACCTGACAGTGATGAAAAATATCTTTGGGCTGCAACATCGGCAATGCCTGAAATGCTTGGTTTTTCAAAAGAAATTGATGGAAATGCGGAAATATTAAAAATTGAAATTGCCACAAAAAAGATCGTAAAGCGCTTTAAAACAAATGGCAAGCACGTTTTTGGAGATATTGCCATTTCTAAAAAAGGTGAAGTTTTTATTTCTGATTCTGCCAGCCCGATAATTTATACGATAAAAAATAACGAGTTATCAGTTTGGTTAAATCTTGAAAAAGAAGCATTTAACTTACAGGGAATTACATTTAATGCTGATTTTTCACAAATGTATGTTGCTGATTACCTGAAAGGGATCATGAGCATTCCGATGGCAAAACCTCAAAGTTTCAAATGGCTGAAATTTCCTGAAAATACTGCTTCGAAAGGCATTGACGGACTCGTTTTTTATAAAAATTCGCTTATAGCCGTCCACAATGGGATTAATCCGATCAGGATTGTGCGCTATTTTATGAATGCGGAAAACGAGATTTCAAACCACAAAATCCTCGATCACAACCGTACAGAATTTAATGAGCCTGCTTTAGTCGCAATCAAAGGAAACGAACTCTATTTCTTTGCCAATTCTCCATGGAAAGCTTATGATAAAACATTTAAACTGAATTTGGATGCCTTTGAAAGTCCGATGCTTTTTCGTTTGGCATTAGATTAAATAGCAAACGGATATTCGTTTTTTAGCATTGATTGAATCGTAATTTTTCAGCCGAAAAATCCTTACTTTTGCTGATTAAAATCCATAAAAACCATGCAGAAATATATAAGCCAACTCAACGAAGCCCAACAGCAACCAGTTCTACAAAAAGACGGCCCGATGATTATCATTGCGGGCGCCGGTTCAGGTAAAACGCGCGTTTTAACAATCCGTATTGCGTATTTGATGAGCCTGGGAATTGACGCTTTCAACATTCTCGCGCTAACGTTTACTAACAAGGCAGCACGCGAAATGAAGAAACGCATCTCAGATATTGTTGGTTCTACAGAAGCGAAAAATCTCTGGATGGGAACTTTCCATTCGGTTTTCGCACGGATTTTAAGGGCTGAAGCTGATAAACTCGGTTATCCTTCCAATTTCACGATTTATGATACCCAGGATTCTGTCCGATTGATTTCTGCAATTATAAAGGAAATGCAGCTTGATAAGGATATTTATAAGCCAAAGCAGGTTTTTGGCAGGATTTCTTCCTATAAA
>CAZSDN010000011.1:14715-18515 GCA_964605595.1 uncultured Flavobacterium sp.
ACCAGAATCGTTTCCGCTATATTTTAGTCGATGAGTACCAGGATACGAACCATTCACAATACCTTATCGTGCGTGCGTTATCAGATCGTTTTCAGAATATTTGCGTGGTTGGCGATGACGCTCAAAGTATTTATGCTTTCCGCGGAGCGAACATCAATAATATCCTGAATTTCCAAAAGGATTACGAAGGCGTGAAAACCTATCGCCTCGAGCAAAATTACCGTTCTACCAAAAATATTGTTGAAGCTGCGAATTCGATTATCGATAAAAATAAAGTCAAGCTCGACAAAATTGTCTGGACGGCAAATGATTTCGGCCCGAAGATTAAAATCCACCGAAGCCTTACCGATGGTGAGGAAGGCCGTTTTGTTGCCAGCACAATTTGGGAAGAGAAGATGAACAAACAGCTCCTAAACGGCCAGTTTGCAATTTTGTACCGAACCAATGCGCAATCGCGTGCGATGGAAGATGCGTTGCGTAAACGCGATATTCCGTACCGGATTTATGGCGGTTTGTCATTCTATCAAAGGAAAGAAATCAAGGATGTTTTGTGTTACCTGCGTTTGGTTTTAAATCCGAAAGATGAAGAAGCGCTTATTCGCGTAATCAATTATCCGGCGCGCGGAATTGGCGATACAACGATTGAAAAGCTTACCATTGCTGCAAATCATTACAAGCGTTCGATTTTTGAAGTCATGCAGCATATTGATAAAATTGATTTAAAACTGAATTCGGGAGCTAAAAACAAACTACAGGATTTTGTAACAATGATCCAGAGTTTCCAGGTTTTGAATGAAAATCACGATGCATTTTATCTTGCCGATCACGTAACGAAGAAAACAGGATTGGTTCAGGAACTTAAAAAGGACGCGACACCCGAAGGAATTCAGCGTATCGAGAATATCGAAGAATTACTAAATGGTATCAAGGATTTCATTGAAGGGCAAAAAGAAATTGATGGCGCACGTGGCGCATTATCCGAATTTATGGAAGATGTAGCACTCGCAACCGATTTGGATAAGGATAACGGCGATGACGACCGTGTCGCTTTAATGACAATCCATCTGGCAAAAGGGCTTGAATTTCCGTATGTTTTTGTGGTCGGAATGGAAGAAGACCTTTTCCCGAGCGCGATGAGCATGAGCACACGAAGCGAACTAGAAGAAGAACGGCGCTTGTTTTATGTAGCGTTGACACGTGCCGAACATCAGGCGTATTTGACTTATGCACAATCGCGTTACCGCTGGGGAAAACTTACCGATAGCGAGCCTTCGCGCTTTATCAATGAAATTGACGGACAATATCTCGAATATCTTACACCGGAAGAAAACAATTACCGTTACAAACCGATGATCGATATTGATATTTTCGGTGACGTCGATAAATCGAAACTGCGTTTATCCAAACCGGTTGGTTCAACGCCGCCAAAATATATTACGGATAACGAACCAAAATCTGAGATTAATATCCGAAAATTAAAACCTGTTGGAAGGACAACTTCTTCAGAAGGCGCTTCAGACAGCAAACTAAACGTCGGAAATGTGGTTATGCACGAACGTTTTGGGAAAGGCGAAGTCGTGAACCTTGAAGGCGCGGGCGCGGATAAAAAAGCGGAAATCCGTTTTGAGGTTGGCGGCATCAAAAAGCTTTTATTGCGTTTTGCAAAACTCGATGTGATAGGATAATTTATTCTTTAGTTCCAATCCATTTCCTGATTTCACTTCGATATGTTTCACCAATAGGAGTGGAGCCTAACGCATGATAAATCATATTTCCGTCGATCGATTTGATTTTGTCGAGCTGGATGATGTAGGATTTATGGATGCGCATGAATTCTTTGGAAGGAAGCTTATTGATGAAATCCTTCAAATTATCAAGGACAATAAGTCGTTCATTTTGCAGATGGATTCGTATGTAATCGCTTAATCCTTCAATAAAAAATATATCTTTCGGATTGATTTTTACCTGTTTGCCATCAACTTTTACGAATAAGTGATCTAAAGCCGGAGTTTCCAGAGCTACAAAATCACTAAACTTCTGAACCGCTTTGTGGAATTTATCAAACGAAATCGGTTTTAAAAGATAATCCACAACGCGGTAATCATAACTTTCCAGAGCATAATCCGCATAAGCGGTCGTGACAATAAAATAATTGTCTTTATTGAACATTTGCATCACCTGGATTCCTGATAATTCGGGCATCTGGATATCAATGAAAATCAAATTGACTGTTTGTTTCTGAAGAAAAGCGATCACTTCATAAACATCTGTCGTTGCAAGCGCCACGTCCAAAAGCAGATGTTTATCGGCATAATTCCGTAGAAGTTCAACTGCGAGTGGTTCATCGTCTAAAATGATGCATTTTATTTTTTTCATAGCGTGATTTCAAGATGGCTTTTAAAAATGGTTTCATTTTTTACGATTTCAAAACGGTACCGATTCGGAAAATAATAATCCAGGCGTTTTTCAAGATTCGACATGCCAATTCCGGAATGAGCGTCTTTTAACCGGTTATTGATTTTGTTTTCGACAGTAACAATGAGTTTTTTGCTGTTCGTTTTAACGGTAAAAATAACAGGATTTTCCGCATCGTCCAAAACGCCGTGCTTGATGCAGTTTTCTATGAATGGCAATAAAAGATAAGGTGGAATTTGCTGGTTTTCGTTTTCAATTTCAGTAATCAAATTTATGTGGATTGGCTTTGTATTCCGTATGCTTTCAAGATCGATAAAACTTTCAATGTATTTTATTTCGCTGTCAATCGGAATCAGTTCTTTTTGGGTTTCATAAGTTGTAAAACGCATAATTTCACTAAGTTTTTCAATTGCCGTCAGCGCTTGTTTGGATTGCGAAAAAACCAGTGAATAAATGTTATTGAGCGTATTGAAAATAAAATGCGGATTGATCTGCGATTTTAAAAACTGGATTTCGGCCTGTTTTTTTTCTTCATTTAAAATCACTTCTTTTTGCAAAGTTCGAATGAAATTAATGACCAGCCACATAATCGTACTAGCAATTACAGGTGTTGAAGCCCAATGGATATTGTCAAAAATATAGTAGGAAAGCGGTGTTCCTTTAAAATAGTTCCCGGTTCCAATTACATGTAAATAGATAATTTCTTCGATTAGATATCGGAAAAAGATAAAAAAACTGAAAGCCAATACCAAACCTATTATGAATTTGCCCAGCATCCTGATTTCAAAGAATTTCTTCAACAACACAAAATAATTCAGGTAAAAAGTAGAAACAGTAATAAATAAATAACTGAAATCGAAAGGTGAAGTTTGATGAATGTCGAAAATAATTTCCTTATCAGGATTAAGTTTTATGAAATAACCTGCCATAAAAACCAGCCAGTAAAGCAGGTGTACAGCCATTTCTTTTTGTTTTGAAAATAGTTTCATATTCTGTAGATTTTCATTTTGTGAAGGTACAAAGCCGTTTTTAAACCTAAAAAGTGTTCGCCGATTATAATCGGGTGTTCATCGAAATAATGAAATTTAAAATGTATAAACCGCTGAATTTTGTTTCAAACTTTAAAAACACATATTTATGAGAACACTATTTATCACACTTGCGGTTTTACTGGTTGCAAAAACCTTTGGACAAAAACCAATTTTTGAAGATAAATTCCCAGATGCGGTTCAGGTGCTGAATTTCGGGACTTTCCACATGGGATTTACTTCTGATGCGACTTCAGTCGATTTTGATGAGCACAACAAGAAAAACCAAGAAGATGTGCACAAAGTAGCTAAAATGCTTGCCGCTTTCAAACCAACAGTAATTATTGTTGAATGTCC
>CAZSDN010000011.1:18525-22109 GCA_964605595.1 uncultured Flavobacterium sp.
GCCTGAATTCGACAACGAGTTACAGAAAGATTATCTTGATTATTTGATAAATCCGAAAATGGAATTCAAAAATCCGTCTGAAATCGAACTTTTGGCTTTCGAAATCGGTAGGTTATCCCAAACAAAACGCATTTACGGAATCGACCATAAAATGGGTTACAATTACAGGATTGCCGGCGAAGTTAAAAATAAGGCAAATGACAATACGTATGAAAAATATTTTGAGATGGTTGATCGTGAAGAGAAGAAACTCAACTACGATAACTTATCTTTATTAGACAAGTTAAAAGTTGATAATCATCCGCAATATCTCGATTTTTTATTCAACGTAAATGCTGATATGTTGACACACGTTTCCTCTAAAGGGAAATTCGAAGGTGCTGATGAAGCTGCAAAATATTATCATAGAAATATAAGAATGTACTCGAATTTAAATCAGATCGAGCTTACAGGAAATGATCGTGTTTTCATTCTGATGGGCGCGAGCCACACGGCATTTTTTAACGATTTCATGAAACGCAGCCCGAAATATAAACTTGTAGATCCATTTAAGTATTTGAAATAAGAAGTTCCGCAGTAGAATATTTGCCTAAATTTGTGTAACTTGAATAGAAAATTTCGAAATGGCACAATTTATTAAAATATACGAAGACAAACCCAGCGAGGCCGCGATTGCAAAAGTTGTCAAAGTTTTAAAAGACGGCGGGCTTGTAATTTATCCAACCGATACGGTTTACGGACTGGGTTGCGATATTACCAATTCGAGGGCTTTGGAACGTATTGCGAAAATCAAGGGAATTAAATTGGAAAAGGCAAATTTTTCTTTCGTCTGTTCAGATTTGAGCAATCTTTCGGATTATGTGAAGCAAATCGATACATCGACGTTTAAATTACTGAAACGTGCGTTACCCGGGCCCTACACATTCATTTTGCCCGGAAACAATAATCTCCCGAAAGAGTTTAAAAAGAAAACGACTGTCGGAATCCGTGTGCCCGAAAATAATATTGCGCTCGAAATCGTTAAGCAGCTCGGAAACCCAATCGTTTCCACATCCATTCACGACGATGATGAAGTTTTGGAATATTCGACCGATCCGGAACTGATTTTCGAAAAGTGGCAAAATCTTGTTGATGTTGTAATTGACGGCGGTTATGGGGATAATCTTGCCTCAACGATTATCGATCTTTCCGGTCATGAGCCGGAAGTTATCCGTGAAGGAAAAGGAAGCCTTGATATATTATAATGCATTATGAATTTTTCGCATAAAAAAAACGTCCTGATTTCTCGGGACGTTTTTTTATTTTAAATTTTAAATGTTGAATTTTAAATTAAATCGTTCAACAAATAATTATTTTTTCTGGTTTTTCATTTCCTTTTCAATCATATCGTAGAACTGATCGATTTTAGGAAGGATTACGATTCTTGTTCTTCTGTTAACTGCTCTGTTATCAGCATTGTCATTCGAAACTAAAGGAATGAATTCGCCACGACCGGCAGCAATCAATTGAGCAGGATTTACTTTCAGGTCTTTTGTAAGAACTCTTACAATTGAAGTTGAACGTTTCACACTCAAATCCCAGTTGTCAAGCAAAGTTCCGTTGCTGATAAATGGAACATTATCAGTATGGCCTTCAACCATACATTCAAAATCAGGTTTGCTGTTGATCACTTTCGCAACTTTTGCAAGGATTTCCTTAGCTCTGTCGCTAACTACATAACTTCCGCTTTTGAAAAGCAGTTTGTCAGAAATTGAGATAAAAACTACTCCTTTTTCAACGTTTACTTCGATATCCGGATCAGAAATTCCAACTTCACGTTTCAGGCTGGTAACCAAAGCAAGCGTAACGCTGTCTTTTTTGGTTAACGCATCCTGCATACGCGTAATTTTCAAATCTTTTTCTTTAATTGTTTCCAATGCTTTTTCGATGTTTTCAGCACCTTTTGCAGTTAGGGTTGTCATGTTACCCATGTTGTTTATCAGGTCTGAATTGTTCTTTTTAAGAAAATCCATCTGGCTCGCTAACGCGTCTTTTTCAGACAAACACATATTCAACTTTACTGAGGTCGAGTTCAATAAGTCTTGAATTTCTTTGTTTTTTGCCTCCAGTTCGGCAATTTTCTTTTTGGTCCCGCACGAACTTGTCAATAGTGCTACAACCGATAAAGCTAAAATTATCTTTCTCATAAATTGAATTATTAGTTTTGGACAAAGTTAATGTTAAAATTTATTTGTGTTAAATTTTTTGTGCTTAAACAAATGTTAAAATAACTTTAGAAACTTTTTTTTACTCAGAATAAAGTAATGGTAAACTATTGACTTTATTAAGAAATAATCTTTTCGCTGTAATGATTCACGCTTTTTGAAGAATTTTATAAGCAAGAAATAAAACCAAAAGTGCGATCTTAAAATTGCGAAACAATGCGAAAATTTTCCTTTTAAAATAAATTGAACTCCCGCAATACCATCAAATGACAATCGGATGAAAAGCACAGAAAATAGTTTCGATGACGGAAGATTTTTTACCATCATCAACAATGAATTCCGAAAATTAAGAAAGGTTTTTCTAGGATTTCCCTGTTGTAAAGTCGCACCGCCAACATGATAAACAATCGATTCAGAAATATATTTTATCTTTAATCCTTTATTAAAAGCGCGCCAGCATAAATCGATTTCTTCCTGATGCGCAAAAAAATCAGGATCAAATCCGCCAAGTTTTCTAAAAATATCTTTCCGTATAAAGAAACACGCACCAGATGCCCAGAATATTTCACGATTGTCATCGTATTGGTTTTCATCTTTTTCAACCGTATCAAATAAACGTCCGCGGCAAAAAGGAAACCCGAATTTGTCGATAAATCCTCCTGCTGCGCCGGCATATTCAAAATATTCCTTGTTTTTATAATCGAGAATTTTTGGTTGAATTATTGCCGTTTCGGGTTCGTTTTCAAAAGTTGAAATTATTGGTAAGAGCCAGTTTTGAGTGACTTCAATATCAGAATTTACCAATGCATAAATGTCTTCTTCAACAAACTGCAACGCTTCGTTGTATCCTTTTGCAAATCCGAAATTCCCTTCGTTTTCAATGATTTTTATCTCAGGGAAATGTTCTTTTACGAACGATACAGAATTATCCGATGAAGCATTATCCGCAACATAAATCACGGCATTTTCAGAAAATTTGATGACTGAAGGAAGGAATTGCTCCAACAGTTTCTTTCCATTCCAGTTTAATATAACGACAGCTATTTTCAAATTTCAGTAGTATAATCAGGTAAGTCACGCAGGAAATTGTATTTCTCATTTTCAAAATCCATTTGACAAAAGTAATGGTTATGTCCGTTTGTTACCATAAGATTACTCGCTTTCATCGTCAAATTGTATCTTGCGATCTGGTCGAACGTGTTTTGTGAAATTTTAATAACAGGCGCTTTGCATTCTACAAGTATAAAAATCGAGCCGTCATTATTAAAAACAACAACATCGTAACGTTTTGCCAATCCGTTGACTTTTAATAGTTTTTCAACATTGATAAGTGACTTCGGATATTTTTTTTGTTGCAGCAGAAACTGTACGACATGTTGC
>CAZSDN010000011.1:22119-29136 GCA_964605595.1 uncultured Flavobacterium sp.
GCCGAACCCATTCTTCAGGAGTAAGAATCACAAATTTTTTACGAATTTCATCGAAGATTGCGATTTTATTTTCGCTATTTTTGAAACGAAAGTTATACGCCGGAAAATTGAGTTGTTCCATGCGGTAAATATAAGAACTTTAGATTTGAGATTTTAAATTCGATGGATGAAGCCGTAAAAATTGTAACTGATGTAAAAAACGGAAATATAAAACCGATTTATTTCCTGATGGGCGAAGAGCCTTATTACATTGACAAGATTTCTGATTATATAGAAGAAAATGTCCTTTCGGATGACGAAAAAGGCTTTAACCAAACGGTTTTATACGGCCGGGATGTTTCGGTTGAAGACATTATTGGCACGGCAAAGCGCTATCCGATGATGGCCGAGCGCCAGGTTGTGATTATTAAGGAAGCACAGGATTTGTCAAGGAATATCGATAAGCTCGAAAGTTATGCAGAAAATCCTATGGTTTCAACCGTCCTTGTTTTTTGCTACAAATACAAAACGCTCGATAAACGGAAAAAAGTGACCAAGATTTTAGAAAAAAACGGACTCGTTTTCGAAAGCAAAAAGTTATATGAAAACCAGGTTGGACAATGGATTTCAAGGGTTTTGCAAGGAAAAGGTTATGGGATTGAACCAAAAGCCAATGCGATGCTTGTTGAATTTCTTGGGACAGATTTGAGCAAAATAAACAATGAACTGGAAAAGCTTCAGATTATTTTGCCAAAAGGCAGCATAATAACTCCAAAACACATTGAAGAAAATATTGGTTTTAGTAAAGACTTTAATGTTTTTGAACTGCGAAAAGCCATTGGTGAAAAAAATCAGGTCAAGGCTTTTCAGATTGCACATTATTTTGCCGAAAATCCAAAAGAGCATCCAATTGTGATGACGACCGGAATGTTATTTTCATTTTTCGTAAGCCTGCTTCAATACCATGGATTAAAGGACAAAAGCCCAAAAAATGCTGCGTCGGTATTAAAGGTAAACCCTTATTTTTTAAAAGAATATGATATTGCCCTGAGAAATTTTCCTATGAAAAAAGTCAGCGGTATTGTTGCCGCATTACGCGATATCGATTTAAAAAGCAAAGGTGTTGGAGCCAGTTCACTTTCTGTTTCCGATCTGCAAAAGGAAATGTTAGTGAAAATCTTTGACTAATTCCTGAATAATTATCTGATTGTTGTAACAAATAAAATGAAATAGCGTCTATTGCTTATCATTAATCAAAACAATCAACCAACATGTTTACTAATTTTTTAAAAGTTCGGCTAATGCTAACAATGCTGAGTATGTTTTCATTTAGCAGCTGTAATGAATTAGCCGATTGCATCGCAAGCACTACTCCTGAACTCCAAAGCAAAATACTTAAAGAAGGGAATGTAGGAAGTGAGTATTCTGATAAAATCAATTCTGAAGTTAAAAATGACCCTAACGACAATGCTTATGGCTATTATTTCAATGTTGAAGGCAAATTACCCGACGGATTAGCTTATACCGTAAGCCACAGGGTTTTTTCCATTAATGGAATACCAACAAAAGCCGGAACTTTTAAATTTAAAGTAATTCTTCGTATAGATCCACCCCATGACTGGGATGAAGACGGAGGCGATTCGAACAGGATTTGTTTTGGTGACGATACTACTGAAAAAACGTACACCATTAAAATATCATGAAAATTATTTGAAAACAGCTTCTTAAAGGTTTTAAAAACTTTATAGCTTAGGTAGGTTTTCTATTCCTTTGCGACATTTATCGGCAGGCTGTACATTACCCTTACCGGTTTATTGTTTTGCGTACCCGGTTTCCATTTAGGAAGGCTTTTTATTACGCGGATCGCTTCTTTATCCATTTTAGTGCTAAGGCCCTTTTTGATTTTGACATCAGTGATAGTGCCATCTTTTTCGACGACAAACTCGACGATTATTTTACCGTGCTCAAAGCCTTTTGGTTTGAAGTTTTCAGCGATGTATTTATAAAGCAATTTGACGCCGCCCGGATATTCAGGTTGTGTTTCATATTCAAAAAATGGAATTTCATTGCCGTTTTCATCATAGCATTTTCCATCGGTTAGTTTACCTTCAGTATAATTCTCTTCGCGTTGGAGCCGGCCGTTTGTATAGAACCACTTAAGTTCGCCATGCCGTTTGTTGTCTTTATAATTTTGCGAATAAGATAAATTACCGCCGTAATAATATTCAGATTTACCATTGCGGATTTTGCCCTCATAATCGGAATAATTCGTTATGCTGACCAATTTATCATCCATGCTGTATTTTGATTCTTCAATAGTATTTGTTTCTGAAGCTGTTTTGAGGACAACATAAAAGTCGGCAGCAGTTTTATCTGAAACAATCTCGTTTTTTTTGGAATAGTAGATTTTTTCTTGTGCAAGAATATTTCCCTTAAGAAAAACACTTATACAAATTGTGAGAATCAGTTTTTTCATGTTTTTTATTCTTCATTTTTCTGCCCCATCATCATAAGGTAGGCTTTTAAAAACTCATCAATTTCCCCATTCATTACGGCATCTACATCGCTGGTTTCATGTTGCGTTCGTACATCTTTAACAAGTTTGTAGGGATGCATGACATAGTTGCGGATTTGTGAACCCCATTCGATTTTCATCTTTTTGGCTTCGATTTCATCGCGTAACGCCTGCTTTTTCTTAAGCTCGATTTCATATAATTGAGACTTTAAGAGTTGCATGGCTTTGGTCTTGTTATCAAGCTGTGAGCGTGTTTCAGAATTTTCGATGATGATTCCGGTAGGATGATGGCGTAAGCGTACAGCAGTTTCAACCTTATTTACATTTTGCCCTCCCGCGCCGCTGGAACGCATTGTTTCCCAAGAAATGTCGGAAGGATTGATTTCGATTTCAATCGTATCATCTGCCAAAGGATAAACATAGACTGAAACAAATGATGTATGGCGTTTGGCATTGCTGTCAAAAGGGGAAATCCTGACCAAACGATGCACGCCGTTTTCGCCTTTTAAATAACCGAATGAATAATCGCCTTCGAATTCAAGCGTTACCGTTTTAATCCCGGCAACTTCGCCTTCCTGAAAATTAAGCTCTTTGATCTTATAACCGTTTCGTTCGCCCCACATCATGTACATCCGCATGAGCATTTGCGCCCAGTCACATGATTCGGTACCGCCGGCTCCGGCAGTAATTTGCAGGACTGCGCTCATTGAATCGCCTTCATCGGAAAGCATGTTCCTGAATTCTATATTTTCAATATGGGAATTGGCGGCTTCATAAGCCTCGTCAAGTTCCTGTTCAGACAGTTCGCCTTCTTTGTAAAATTCGTATGCAAGCTGTACTTCATCAGCAAGTGCAATACCCTGATTGTAATCTTCGATCCATTTCTTTTTGGATCTTAGGGTTTTAACGTAAAGTTCGGCTTCTTTAGGATTATTCCAGAAATCGGGAGCAAGTGTTTTTTCCTCTTCATTAGTTATCTCGATCAGTTTGGCATCGACGTCAAAGATACCTCCTTAACGCACCAAGGCGCTCTACAATACCTTTTATTTGTTCGGTATTTGTCATAAATAGTGTAATTTTGTTTTGCAAAAATAAGACATCCTTTTGATTATATGGAAATAAATTTAATCAGCGATACAGTAACAAAGCCAACGGCAGAAATGTTAAGATTCATGTTCCAGGCGCAAGTAGGCGATGACGTATATAAACAGGATCCTACCATAAATGCTTTAGAAGCAAAAGTTGCGGGTATTTTTGGGATGGAAGCTGCACTATTTTTTCCATCTGGAACAATGGCAAATCAAACTGCGATAAAATTACATACGCAGCCGGGAGAACAATTAATCGCCGATAAATGGGCACATGTTTATAATTATGAAGGTGGAGGCGTTTCATTCAACAGCGGTGTTTCGTGTTGTTTGCTCGATGGCCATCGCGGAATGATCACTGCCGATCAGGTGCTGTCTGCAATTAATCCACCGGAGTTTTACCACAGTCCGCTAACGAGCTTGGTTTGTGTTGAAAATACTACAAACAAAGGAGGCGGAGCATGTTATGATCTAAATGAACTGGCACGCATAAAACAAGTTTGTGCGGCACATAACCTTAAATTCCATTTGGATGGTGCAAGGTTGTGGAATGCTTTGGTTGCAAATAAAGAAAATCCAAAACTGTACGGGCAGCTTTTTGATACGGTATCGGTTTGTTTGTCAAAAGGATTGGGCGCGCCCATAGGATCGCTTTTAGTTTCAGACAAAGAAACGATCAATAAAGCATTGCGCATCAGGAAGATATTAGGCGGCGGAATGCGGCAAGCAGGTTATTTGGCCGCGGCCGGAATATATGCTCTGGACAATCATGTCAACAGACTTGAAGAAGACCACAGGCGTGCGAAAGAACTCGCCGCGATGCTCGACAAACTTAACTGGATTGAAAAGATTGAACCGGTTGAAACCAACATTCTGATTTTCAATATCAAAAAAGGACTAAACGAAAACCATCTGATCGCAGCACTAAAAGAACGCAATATCCATATCAGCTCGATGGGGCAGGGGAAACTGCGGATTGTTACCCATTTGGATTATAAAGAAGTAATGCACAGTTATGTGCTGGAGATATTGGAACGGATCGTGGTTAGGTAATTTAATTGTTTTTAGAAAATACCAACAATTGAATAATCCTATTTGAACAAATTCTCCATTCCGGGTATATTTGGTAAATCCATTTTAGAAACCGCTTCGAGTTCGGCCTGGTTTACGCCGGAAGCTTTCTCAATGCCATTGTTGATAACTACCATCAGATAATCTTCCAGTTGCTCTTTGTCGGTAAGGAGGCTGTCGTCTATTTCGATGCTTTTCAGTTTCCGGTTTGCGGTAAAAGTCACTTTGAGCAAGCCGTCGTTGCTTTGCTCGTCTATTAAAACCGTGTCAAGGCGTTTTTTAGTATCTTCAATTTTTTGTTGGGTTTCTTTTAATTTTCCCATCATTCCCATTAAGTCTCCAAACATGTTTATAATTTTAAAATTATTGATGAGGCAAATTTAGTAAATTGCGGCTCATTCCCATTAATAAATTTATGAAAAACCTATCTCTATTAGGAAGCCTTTGTCTTATTTTTGCAACTTCGTGTTCTAAAAAAAACGATTCCACAATGACAGAAAAAATACCCGCGCCGGTTGCTAAAATCATTCCGAAAACACATGAAATGCATGGTGATATTAGAGCCGATAATTATTATTGGCTTAATGACCGTGAAAACCCTGAAGTAATCGCTTATCTCAAAGAAGAGAACGATTATTACAATAAAATGACCGCCCATACCCAGGAATTCCAAAAGGAATTATTCTCTGAAATGAAAAGCCGTATAAAAGAGGACGACGAATCTGTGCCCTATTTCTATAACGGATATTATTACATATCGCGTTTTGAAAAAGGTAAGGATTATCCGATTTATTCCAGGAAAAAAGGAAGCCTCGACGCAAAAGAAGAAATTTTGTTCAATTGCAACGAAATGGCAAAAGGGCATTCTTATTTTCAATTGTCGGGCGTTAGCATCAGCCAGGATAACAAGATGGCATCCTATGCGGTAGATGTTGTCGGGAGGAGGATTTATACGATAGGGATCAAAAACCTTGAAACCGGAGAAATGCTTTCCGACCAAATCGAAAATGTTACCGGAAGTTCAGTCTGGGCAAATGACAATAAAACGGTTTTTTATACCCGAAAAGATAAAGTTACACTGCGTTCTGATAAGGTGTACCGCCATAAAGTAGGAACTCCGGCAAAAGAAGACGTATTGATTTATGACGAAAAAGATACGACGTTTGAAGTTGATATATCAAAATCAAAATCAAGGAAATATTTATTTATAGAATCGTCAAGCACGCTTACTAACGAATGCAGGATATTGGATGCAAATACGCCTGATGGGAAATTTAAGGTATTCCAGCCCCGGAAACGTGGTTTGGAATATAATGTTTCACATTACGGAAACGAATTTTTCATTCGTACCAATAAAGATAAAGCAGAGAATTTCAAGCTGATGAAAACGCCTGAAAACGCAACATCGGCCGAAAACTGGAAAGAAGTCATCCCGCACCGCAAAGATGTTTTGCTTGAAGATATCGAAATATTCAGGGATTACCTGGTAGTGGAAGAACGTTCTAACGGACTGAATAAAATCCAGATCCGCCCGTGGAATGGCGATGCGTATTACCTGCCGTTTGAAAGTGAAACCTATACGGCGTTTACAACGACAAATGTCGATTTCAATACTGATATTTTGCGTTACAGCTATCAGTCGATGGCCACGCCTTCGTCGATAATTGATTTCAATATGAAAACCAAAACCAAGGAAATTAAAAAAGAACAACAGGTTTTAGGTGGGAAATTCGATAAAAAAAATTATACCGAAGAACGCGTTTGGGCAACGGCTGAAGACGGAACTAAAGTGCCAATCTCCATGGTTTATAAGAAAGGCCTCAAAAAAGACGGAACAAATCCGGTGTTATTGTATGCCTATGGGTCGTATGGCGCTTCAATGGATGCGTACTTTTCTTCTACAAGATTGTCGCTTCTGGACAGAGGATTTGTTTATGCGATTGCACACATCAGAGGCGGTGAAGATTTGGGAAGGAATTGGTATGAAGACGGAAAGCTGCTTAAAAAGAAAAATACGTTTACAGATTTCATCGACTGTTCAAAATTTTTGATCGCTCAGAAATATACGTCACCCAAACATTTGTATGCCGAAGGCGGTTCGGCCGGCGGACTGCTGATGGGCGCTATAATCAACATGGCTCCCGGATTGTACAATGGCGTTATTGCGCAGGTGCCGTTTGTTGATGTTGTAACAACAATGCTTGACGATTCGATTCCTTTAACAACCGGAGAATATGACGAATGGGGAAATCCGAATGTGAAGAAATATTATGATTATATGAAATCCTATTCGCCTTATGACAATGTTAAAGCACAGGATTATCCAAACATGTATGTGTCAACGGGATTGCATGATTCGCAGGT
>CAZSDN010000011.1:29146-33664 GCA_964605595.1 uncultured Flavobacterium sp.
ACAATATTGGGAACCCGCAAAGTGGGTGGCAAAGCTTCGTGCTACAAAAACAGACAAGAATGTACTATATTTAGATACCAATATGGACGCGGGACACGGAGGCGCTTCAGGCAGGTTTGAAGCACTGAAAGAGTTAGCCAAAGAATTTAGTTTTTTATTAGATTTAGAAGGAATAAAAAGATAGTTTAAAATATTTTATTAAATTTGCAATGTTTTGAAGTCTGCAAAATGATCTTAAAATAGCGCTTTGACTAATTTATTTTATGAAAGAAGATATACAAGCTTACGATAATGTATTAGGTTTAATTGGTAATACGCCACTTGTCAAACTAAACAGAATAACCGAGCCATTTCAAGGAAACTTCTATGCAAAAGTAGAAGCTTTCAATCCGGGACACTCTACAAAAGACAGAATCGCATTATACATTATTGAAGAAGCAGAAAAAAGAGGCATTCTTTCTCCGGGAGATACAATCATAGAAACAACATCCGGCAATACGGGATTTAGTTTGGCAATGGTGAGTATCATTAAAGGCTACAACTGCATCCTGGCCGTTAGTTCAAAATCATCCAAAGATAAGATTGATATGTTGCGCAGCCTGGGCGCAAAAGTTTATGTTTGCCCGGCACACGTTTCAGCCGATGATGAAAGGTCTTACTACAACGTTGCAAAACGTTTGCATGAAGAAACAAAAGGCTCAGTTTATATTAATCAGTATTTCAATCAATTGAATATTGACGCACACTACAAAACCACTGGCCCTGAAATCTGGGAACAAACCAACGGAAAAATCACTCACTTAATTGCTTGCAGCGGAACCGGAGGAACAATTTCAGGTGCTGCAAAATACCTTAAGGAGAAAAATCCGAATATCCGTATTTTAGGCGTTGACGCATTTGGTTCGGTTTTGAAGAAATACCATGAAACCAAAGAATTTGATGCTAATGAGATTTATCCATACCGAATTGAAGGATTGGGCAAGAACCTGATTCCGACCGCTACGGATTTTGATGTAATCGATCATTTCATGAAAGTTACCGATGAAGAAAGTGCGCATACCACAAGAGAAATTGCCAAGAAAGAAGGTTTATTTGTTGGTTACACATCAGGAGCTGTAATGCAGGCGATTAAACAATATGCTGAAGAAGGCGAATTTGATCAAAACAGTAATGTAATTGCAATTTTCCCTGATCACGGTTCACGTTACATGAGTAAAGTATTTAGCGACGAATGGATGGGCGACCAAGGATTTTTTGACAGCGTAAATGCTGAAGAAGCACAAAAAATAGAATTCATAAAATAGTTTTCTGCTCTATAAATAATAAAAAACTCCGGTATATCCGGAGTTTTTTGTTGTCTAACTAACCTAACCTAAATTGTATTCAATTTTTTTTGATGCTGCCTGAGCCTGAAACCTTTGAATCTTCACGTTTTGGATTACCTTTAAAGCTGATATCGCCCGAACCTGATACACGGGCTTTTAAACTTTCTTTCGCATAGACTTCAGCATCGCCTGAGCCGCTTATTTTTACTTCAGTATTATCGGCGATAAGCCCAAAAGCCTCAACATCCCCGGATCCTGAAATTGATGCATAGAAATTTACAGCGCTGCCAATGAGTTTTATATCTCCGGAACCGCTCAGCTCGGCCTTTAAGTCATTTGTATTTGCCTTAATTTCGACATCGCCCGAACCAATAAGAGTAATGTTTAGATTTTGGCTTTTGATAGTTTCATTACTTACTATCGAGCCTGAACCGGATAAACTTATGTCGCTTAAATTCTTAAACGGGACATCAATGTCAATATCTTTATTTTTGGGCATTCTATAGCCTTTTTCCATGTAAATTGTAAGGGTATTGTTTGTAACCTCGGTTTTAATATGTTTAAGAAGTTCGGCATCGTTTGACCTTATGATCAATTCGTCTTTCCCCGAAACAAGCCTGACATCAAATGAACCTTTTACAATGAGCTTGTCAAAATTGCTGATTTTCCTTTTTTCCTGAGCCGATGCGATACAAACGAAAAAGATTAGTATTGCTGTGATTGTTGCTTTTTTCATAATGTTTGGATTGATTTAGTGATGATTAAAACTCTTAATTTTTAATAACTTTTACGTTTCCGTAATTTGAATTTATGGTAACACGGTTTTTCCCTGCCGATTTATAGAATCCTTTTTGATATAGGCTTGTATTTTTTTCTGATTTGGTTTGCGTTGTCAATCCGGGAGCTTTCAGATCGGCATACTTGAGATCAAACTCATAATCAAAAGTATAATCAGGATCATATTGTAAATTGACATTTGTATATTTGGTTTCAACCTGGATATTATTTGCCGAGCTATTAATATTGTTCACGGTAACATTGCTGTAAGTTGCGCTTACTTTCAGGTTGTTTTCCAGGTTTCCGACTTTCAAACCCATATAATTTCCGCTTCCTTCAACATTGCTCACGGTTGTTACATTAATATCGCCATAGCGTGAATTGTATTGAAGATTGGCAATTTCCTTTGCGGTTAGGTTCGTATATTCGCTTACATATTTTAGATTCCCTGTTTTGGTGAGATTTATCCCGGAATATTTAGCGTCAATTGTTCCTGATTTCATGTAACCGATAGTAGATTTATCGCAATATTTGAGTTTTATGGTGCTTGCGTTTCCCTGAAGCTCAGCTATGGTAACATTACCGTACTTGCAGGAAATTTCGGCCATTTCCTGGATTTTATCGATTACGATATTTCCGTATTGATTATCAAGGATTATACTTCCGCGTTTCGGGATTTTTATCGTATAATTGATTTCCATACTTGTGCTGCCTGGATCGGATCCTATAACTGTTTTGGCCGAAACCATGTGTTTGAGCGCATTGATATCTATCGAAATAGTATTTAAGCGGCTGTTGACTTTATCTTCGTTTTTGCCACGCACTTTGATTACAATGTCCAAAGCCACTTTATCTTCATTCCACGTTGTCACATAAATGTGGCCGTATTTGTTGGTTATGTTGATTCCCGCATCCGGATTGACAATATAAACCTTGTTTATGGTTTTTTCTTTCTGGACATTCCAAACCGGATTTCCTGCAGCGGCGCTTATTCCCATAATCAGGAATAACACCAGATAAGCATTATAAAGTATTTTTTTCATGATAATTCGCTTTTATTTGTTTGATGTTTTCAATTTGTGTTGAGACTTCTTCCAGGAATGAAATTCGTGTCTGCAGATTCACGATCATTGCATGGATGATTTGTTTATTTTCCCCTTTAAGGGAAAGTTCATTTATGAGTTTTTGATAATCTTTATCAAGAAGATCCATTTGGCGCAAAGCATCATCGATTATTTTTTTGCTTTCAGGATCGTTTTCTTTTTTAAGTTCGGCCAGTTCTTTTTTTATGATTGAATTGAAATACTGCTGTGTTTCCTTATTTTCATTTGACATCTGTGCAATTTGTCCGGGCTGGTCTTCTTGGTTGATGAATATCGCAAAAAGAATCAGGAACGATGCCGCAATGCTCATGATTTTCCCATACGGAATCTTTCTTTTCGGTTTTTGCAATTTGTTTAAGAATCTTTGCTGATGGCCTAAAGCCGGCTCTTCAAAATCCCATTGTCCGTTGAATGATGCGAACATTTCGTCTATATTTTTTTTCTCTTTCATTATCCTTTTAGTTTTTTCTTCAGGCTTTCTTTTGCCCGGCTGATAAGCGTTCGGCAATTCCCCGGGTTTATATTCATTATCTCGCAAATTTCTTCATGGTCATAACCTTCAATGAAATTTAGCGTCAGTACAATCCTATAATTGTCTTTCAGCGATTTGATGCTTTCGAGTATGTGCTGGACTTTTGTATCTTCAAAATCAATTTCATCTTCATCCGAAACTTCATCACTAACTTTATAAAGCATATCGTCTAACGAGCTGGTGGCCGTTTTATTTATTTTTTTGTAATTGTCAAGGCTGTCGTTGATGACAATTCTTTTGAGCCAGGATCCAAAAGCAACTTCTCCTTTAAAGGAATCGAGTTTTGTGAAAGCTTTTAAAAAGGATTCCTGCATAATATCTTCAGCCCAGTGCGAATCTTTTACAATCCGAAAAGCGGTATTGTACATCGCTTTGTAATAGCGGTTGTACACTTCAAATTGTGCATTCCGGTTTTTCTGCTTACAAAGTGCAATTAACTGCGTGATGTCGATACTGTTTTCCAACCTGAAAAGTTAACTTTTGATTAATGACTTTGCTTTTTTTTGATTGTTACAGTTTCCCCAAAAAAAAGTTTATTTGTAGATGATCGTGCGTGGTTTTCCTAACTCAAAATCCTGTAAGCCAAAATCTTCCGTGCTAAAAGTATTGGTCTTAAAAATATTAATTCCTTCGCCGGGGATTGTGGGATAATATGCGAGAGAAAGTTGAAACGAACTGAAAACAAGGTAATCATTACTGATAATAAGCCCGATTCCGATTTTTTGGTACAATTTGCTTGATGTCAATCCTTGTTGCTCGTTGCCCAGCATTGCCGCGGTAT
>CAZSDN010000011.1:33674-39810 GCA_964605595.1 uncultured Flavobacterium sp.
TGTTTGCAACGTTAGCATCATTTTTTTTGTGCCAAACAAATTACTTGAAAACCCGCGAATCCCGGAACTGTTGTCGGCGGCATATCCGGCGCCATAATTTCCCTGGAAATTACTGCTTTCGTTTATCGTAAGATTATCACCTGTCGATTCAAGCCTGTTGTTTCCTAAAATTAACTGAGGTTTTATAAGCTGGCGCATTTTCCAGCTTCCCATTTCGATCAGGTTTGTAAAATAATTAGCCTGAAACGAAAAAGCGGTTTGTTCGCCTTTGCCGTTCTTAAAGAAAGTTCCGTATTCAAAATTTGTGCTCAGGTAACCCCATTTGAAGTAATTTCCAAAAGCTGCCCGCGCTCCGGCATATAAGCGTCCTTGATTGTTTTTTCTCTGATAGCCGGCAGTGATTCCGTAGATTTTCCCAACAGGGACATCTTCAATAATTCCGTTATTGAATAAATATTTGTCTTCAACGAACTGCCGTGACGAAATCCCGATTCCGCCAAGGTAAAATGTTTCACCTGAATAAAAGTTTATGCTGTCGTATTCAATGGTCGGACTTTCTTTAAACTGCACGCTCAGGACACGTCCGGATAAAATAAGGTTCGTAGTTCGGTCATCTTCAGTATTGCCTTTAAAAATCCTGATCGCCCGCCCGGCCCATACATCCTGTGAATTGTATTTGAAATTCTGGTTTTCAAAATCCAGTCCCGAATTCTGCAATGAATCACGCCTGAATTGCTGATCGACATAAATTCCACCCGCATATTTTGTAAACGGAGAATAAAAAGCGCGTTCCACATTTAGGCTTTTACCATAATAGTTATTCAGATCAATCTGATAACTCAAAGTAGTTTTGATAAAAGTGTTTAAGATATTCGGAACCACATATCGTGTGCGGTAAGCATTTTTGCTGTCTTCGATCCGGGTCGTTATCCTGTTGCTGAATTCATGCCCGGAACCAAGGAAATTCCTTTCGGTAAGTTCAAAAGAGGTACGTGAACTCGAAACAGATGCTTTTGGAATAAGGCTCCAGGAATCAAGGACACGCACATAAATATCAACCGAATCCTTGCTCGACGGAATGGGTTCGACCGTAATCCTGACACTGCTCACATAACGTTGCGTACGGATCAAACGCTCAGATTCCCTGATCAACAACGTATCTAACGGCCGGTTTCTTTTTAATAAAAGAATGTTCTTGATATTTAACCTACTTGATTTTATATGAATCCGATTGCCTGTGCGTTCACCCCAATTATTCGGTTTTCTCGTTGTGTCATTGATTGAATATCCAAAAGGATCTAACGTTTCAATCTCAATATTCCTAATGATTTTCCCTTCAAAATTTTGGTATTGCTTTTTTTTCCTGCGGATAGGATTTGATTTTTTTTGTTCGGTTGGTTCAAAAATGAGTTTGTGAAGTGTTTGCGTAAACTTACTCCGTTTAGAATATTTTTCAATATTCCGGTACATTTTTGCCGTGTCCTGTTTGGTTTGCGGCTTATCATTTGGTTTAACCTGCGCAACGGTAATACCGCAAAAAAGCAGGAGCAGAAAAATTGGTAGTTTATGTTTGGAGCCTGTTCTCAAGAATGGGATATATTATCCAAATGTACTTATTTTAAAGGTACGACATTGAGTTAAGTTTTTGCTGCACTTATATTTTAATTAACAGAAATGATAACTTTTATAATTGGCTTTCTAATGTCTTTTTTATTTTTGGAGGAAGCTTGTCTTTTACTAATTCATACGACTGTTTGAGGTATTTTTGCCAATCTGCTTTTGCCATTTTACTTATGTCATCTATTAATACCCATTTATATTTAGCTACATAAGGCGCCGGCCTGAAAAATATCCGGCTTGAAATTTCATCAAATTCATCTTCTGTAACCTTAAATGAAGCGCTGGTTGGCGACTGATTTAACCCGATTACACAAAACATTTTTCCGCCAATTGAAAAAACGAGGTCATTGCCCCATTTTATGCTTTCGGTTGCATGGGGAAAATTCAAACAGGTTCCTTTTATTTCTTCAATGTTCATTACTTTTTGCTTAAATCCATTACATACAGTTTTCCGCCAAGTTTCTTCTTTTTTTCGTCGGCTATGTAAATTTCGGAATCAGAAATGAAACAAACTCCTTCTTTCTGTGAAAAATGGCCAAGCTTAATTTCAGAAACCTTTCCATCTGCAAACCTATCTTCAGGAAAATTCTCAAAAAGCCATATCCGGTTAGCGCTGAGGATTACGGCTTTTTTGCCGTCAGGGCTAATATCTGCCGCTGTGACCGCGCATTGCTTGTAGATGTCGCAGGCCTTGAATTTTCCAATTAAAACGGCAGCATGATGGCCTTCAATATTTGGGATTTTATAGATAAAAGTCGTGCCGTCAAATGTGGAACTTCTGTTTTTTGTAAAAATATAAAAGTTGTTTTTAAAGTAAAAAAAAGCCTCGGCATCATAAAATAATTTGGATTTTTTAGGCGGGAATTCTTTTTGTTCCGGATAATAAAAGCTAATTTTTGATGCGTCTGCCGATTTGGACTGAAGATTTGAATTACTGATTTTGTATATGCACAAGTCTTTTCTTTTGTTTTTATTATTTCCGAAATCGCCTATGTAAAGATTTCCCGATTCGTCAGATGCCAAGGCTTCCCAATCATTATTCTGGGCGTTTACAGCGATAACGTTTGTTATTTTCCCTGTTTTATCCAACTCATAAAGTTCAGCATTATTTCCGCTATCCTGTAATGCCCAGATTTTATCCGAACCGGGAATAAATTCAATCGCTGACACTTCGTTGAGATTTTCTGGAAATGAAAAAAACTCAGTGATTTTCGTCGTCTCCTGCGAACAGGATGTAAAATACAAAAATGAGCAGGATAAGAATATGATTTTGTTTTTCATCTGTAGGTTTTGAATTATAAATGTAAAAAAATCACATTAAAGAAGTCTGCTTTTAACGCTAATTTGTTTTAGAATCCTGCAGTTCTAATTTCAGCATCCGAACAATAGTTTGATGTCCTTAATTATAAACGTTCGTGATGTTTGTTCAGGATCCGCAAATCTAAAATATTCGTTATCTTTACAAACCAATTTTTAAAATGTGAGCCATACTAATAAACTCAAGATTCTGAATGATCCGATTTATGGATTTATCACAATTCCCGATACGCTGATTTATGACCTTGTGCAGCATCCGTATTTTCAGCGTTTACGAAGGATTTCACAAATGGGGCTTTCATATCTCGTTTATCCCGGCGCTCACCACACGCGGTTTCATCACGCTTTGGGCTGTATGCACATAATGCAGAAAGCGATCGAGGTCATACGTTTTAAAGGAACCAATGTTTCCAAAGAAGAAGAGTGCGCTTTATACATCGCCATCGTTTTGCATGACATTGGGCACGGGCCATTTTCGCACGCAATGGAACACAGTATTGTAGAAAATATCAGCCATGAAGACATTTCGCTTCTTTTCATGAACAAGCTAAATGAGGATTTTAATGGGCAACTGAACCTCGCAATTCAGATTTTTAAAGGCCAGTATCATCGTAAATTTATGCTCGAACTTGTTTCAAGCCAACTCGATATGGATCGTATGGATTATTTGAAACGCGACAGTTTTTACACCGGAGTTGCCGAGGGAAACATTAATTCTGACCGCCTTATCCAGATGATGAACGTAGTTGATGATAAGCTTGTAATCGAAGAAAAAGGAATTTATTCTGTCGAGAAATTTCTAATGGCACGCCGTCTGATGTACTGGCAGGCCTATTTGCATAAAACCAGCCTGGCCGCCGAATTGGTTTTAACAAAGACACTAAAAAGAGCGAAGGAACTGACTCATAAGGGCATTCAACTGGAATGCAGTAAACCGCTTCAGTATTTTTTAAGGAATAAAATCGAAAGCGAAAATTTTACAACAGAAATCCTCGAATTATTCTCAAAACTTGATGATTATGATATTGTCAGCGCATTAAAATCCTGGCAGGAAAATGACGATTTTGTATTAAGCAAATTGAGTAGCATGATCATAAACAGGGATTTGCCAAAAATAAAATTGTCTGAAGAAAAGTTTTCAAAAGAAGAAGCAAATGCTAAAATTCAGTTATTTGCAGCTCAAAATAATATTCCGGTTTCAGAAGCCGCATATTTTATTTTTAAAGGGCGTGTTAAAAACCAGGCTTATGACAAGGAAGCTGAACCGATACATATACTTAAAAAAGACCGGACAATTGAAGATGTAGTTGAAGCATCCGATCAATTAAATCTGAAAGCCTTGACTAAACCGGTTACAAAATATTACATTTGTTATCCAAAAGTAGCATCCGAAAATTAACATTTGAAATCTATTTTTCCTATTTTTGTCGCTGCAAGTTCTGATAACACCAAGAAACTTCACAGCAGTTTCCATTGCAATGATGGAAAATAATCGATATAAGATGAAATTTACAGCACAACAGATTGCGGACATTTTAGAAGGCGAAATCATTGGGAATCCTGATGTCGAAGTTTCCAGATTATCAAAAATTGAGGAAGGGGCTGATGGCTCGCTTACATTTCTTTCAAATCCTAAATATCAGAATTACATATACACAACGCAGGCTTCAATAACAATTGTTAATACAACTTTTGTTCCTGACGGTACGGTATCCACAACATTAATAAAAGTTGATGACGCATATGGAGCATTTTCAAAAATCCTTGCTTTTTATGATCAGGTAAATCATAATAAAAACGGAATCGAACAGCCTTCGGTCATTACCGAAAATGTTAAATACGGAGAAAATTTTTACCTCGGAAGTTTTAGCTATATTGGAAATAATGTAACAATTGGAGATAATGTTAAGATATATCCTAATTCTTTTATCGGAGATAATGTGGAAATTGGGAATAATGTAATTATTTTTGCCGGAGCAAGAATTTATTCTGATACGAAAATTGGTAATTATTGCAGCATACATTCCGGTGTGATAATTGGTGCCGACGGGTTTGGTTTTGCGCCAAGCGAAGACGGGACTTACAGTAAAATTCCGCAAATAGGTAATGTGATCATTGAAGACAATGTTGATGTTGGAGCTGCTACGACAATAGACCGCGCGACGATGGGTTCAACAATTATCCGAAAAGGAGTGAAGCTTGACAACCAGATCCAGATCGCACATAATGTTGAAATCGGGGAAAATACTGTAATTGCAGCACAAACCGGTGTTGCAGGATCAACCAAGATTGGCAGAAACTGTATGATCGGTGGGCAGGTAGGCATTTCCGGTCATTTAGTTATCGGGAATAATGTGCGCATTCAGGCACAATCGGGGATAGGAAGAGCTATTAAAGATGATGAAGTGGTTCAGGGAAGCCCTGCTTATAATTACAGCGATTTCAGTAAATCATACGTACATTTCAAGAATCTGCCGAAAATCATTTCTGAAATAGATGAATTGAAAAAGAAAACAGAGAATAAACAATAAATAAAAACACGAAGCAATGGTTAAACAAAAAACCATCAGTAAGGAAATTTCATTAACGGGAGTCGGGCTTCACACGGGAAAAGAAGTAAAAATGACTTTTAAGCCCGCGCCGGTAAACAATGGCTACACATTTGTCAGAGTTGACCTGGAAGGGCAGCCGGTTATTGAAGCTGATGCCAACTATGTCGTAAATACGCAACGAGGTACAAATCTTGAAAAATTAGGTGTAAAGATTCAGACATCAGAGCACGTGCTTGCAGCTTTTGTAGGTTGCGATGTAGATAACGTAATTATTGAGTTAAATGCTTCCGAGCCTCCGATTATGGATGGTTCTTCAAAATATTTTGTTGAAGCAATCGAAAATGCCGGAATTGCAGAACAGGATGCTGAAAGAAAATATTATGTTGTAAAGGAAGTCATTTCATTTACCGATGATACAACGGGAAGCGAAATCCTGGTGATGCCAAGTGACGATTACCAGGTTACGGCAATGGTTGATTTCGGTACCAAAGTTTTGGGAACGCAAAACGCAACGATGAAAAGCATCGCCGATTTCAAAAAAGAAATTGCCGATTCAAGAACATTCAGTTTTCTCCATGAATTGGAATCATTGTTGGAAAACGGCCTTATAAAAGGTGGCGATTTAAATAACGCTATCGTATATGTTG
>CAZSDN010000012.1:0-26263 GCA_964605595.1 uncultured Flavobacterium sp.
CCGCCGCCTCCAAAACCACCAAATCCGCCTCCGCTGCTTCCGCCGAAACCACCACCAAATCCGCCGCCGCGTCCACTGTTTCGCCCAAGTGAGCTCAGGATAATTATGTCGGCAAGGTCAATGCCACCACCGCGGTTTCCGTTGCCTCCGCGTCCACCTTTACTTTTAGAGATAATGGCAATTACGACGATAAGTATTATGATAAACGGGATAATTCCGATTGCCGGGTTTCCTTCAGAATTTTTCGAATCATTCTTGAACTCGCCTTTCAGCGTAGCCATTATAGCTGTTGTGCCTTTGTCGATTCCGGCATAGTAATTCCCGGTTTTAAACTCGGGCGATATCACTTTTTCAATAATTCTTCTGGAGAGTGCGTCGGTTAAAAGATGTTCCACGCCATAACCGCTTTGGATAGCCATTTTACGATCGTCTGTGGCAATCAGTAATACAACTCCGTTATCAACACCTTTTTTGCCAATTTTCCATTTGTGGCCCAAATCTGTGCCATATCTCGAAATGCTTTCACCTTGCGTGTTTTTTACAATAATTACAAGGATCTCGGTTGAAGTTTCTTTATGATGGTTTTTAAGTTTTTCATAAATCCTGACAGTTTCTTCAGAATTGAGTATTCCGGTATTATCTAAATCCATTATTGGATGTATAAAGCCCGGTTTGTCAGGTATTACGGCCGTTTGGGCAAAGCCGGACAATGACAATAAAAATACGGACAGTATTCGGGTAAACCTTAATTTTAAAAAATATTTCATTTAGCTTCTTGAGATTTCGTTTGTTAGCTCATCAGTATCACCGTCCCGAAAAGGGAAATGTTGCTGTAAACGGTTTCCTGCCCGCAATATGCCGTCAACCAGGCCTTGTTTAAAGTTTCCATTTTTAAAATGGCCGATTACGACATCTTTTGTACAATCCCAAAAATCATTTTCCACAACTTTATCTATTCCTTCATCGCCGATGATTGCAAAAGTATGATCGGCAACACCAACATAAAATAATACGCCGTTACGCTCTTTGGTCTTATCCATATTGAGTAAATAAAAAACCTCCTGAGCTCTTTCGAGCGGAGGTTTTTCAGTATGTTCTTCAATATGCACCCGAACTTCACCTGAAGTATTCTTTTCGGCCTGGACTATCGCGCCAACAATAGCCGATTCATCTTCTTTGGATAAAAAATCTTCGGTTGCAGACATATTTATTTAAAATCAAAGTTAACTTCAGGAGCTTTTTCTGCGCCGGCATCTGCTTTGAAACGTCCCATTTCTTTGAATCCGAATAGTCGTGCAAAAATTACTGTCGGAAAGCTTCTCGATTTTTTGTCATATAAATTTACTGCTTCGTTATAACGATCGCGGGTAACATTGATACGGTTTTCAGTTCCCTCGATTTGCGATTGAAGCTCAAGGAAATTCTGGTTGGCTTTCAATTCAGGATATCGTTCAACTGAAACCAAAAGCCTTGATAAAGCACCTGAAACTCCGGCTTGTGCCTGTTGGAATGATGCCAGCTGTTCAGGTGAAATATTGGCAGGATCTACAGTTACAGATGTAGCTTTTGCCCTTGCTGAAATTACGTCGGTAAGCGTTCCCCTTTCAAAATCGGCGGCTCCCTGAACGGTTTTCACAAGGTTTCCGATAAGGTCGTTTCTGCGCTGGTAGCTGCTTTCTACATTTGACCATGCCGTTTTTGCGTCGGCTTCCTTGCCAACAAGCCCGTTATAAGAACTCACGCTAAAAATAACCAAAAGAAGGATGATGCCTCCGGCGATTAACCACTTTTTCATAATGTTTGATTTAATTGATTACAGTTGATTTTTAATATTAGTCAGTTGTTGTTTGATTGCTTCAAGTTTGCTGACTATTTCAAACTTGTCGAGCGTTTTTTTCTGTCCTTCTTTTAAATGTGTTTTCGCGCCATCGAGCGTAAATCCGCGTTCTTTTACCAAATGGTAAATCAGTTGCAGGTTTTTAACATCTTCGGGTGTGAACATGCGGTTTCCTTTTGCGTTTTTCTTTGGTTTCAGAATGTCGAATTCCTTGTCCCAAAAACGTATCAGCGACGCATTCACGTCAAATGCTTTGGCCAGTTCGCCAATGCTGTAATATCTTTTATCGGGTGATAGGTTTAAATGCATTAGTCGAGTGCTTGGTTTTCCTGGTTAGCTAATTTTGAAATGACAACATATTCTGCTGCCGAAATATTTCCGTAATAAAAATTCAATGGATTTACGGGTTCACCGTTTTTGTGGACTTCATAATGCAAATGCGGCGCTTCAGAACGGCCTGTACTTCCTACATATCCAATGATGTCACCACGTTTAACGCGTTGCCCGGCACGGACTTTATATTTACTCAAATGTCCGTAAAGTGTTTCATATCCAAATCCGTGTCGGATTACAATATGGTTTCCGTATCCCGAAGCTGTATTATCGGCTTTTTGCACGACACCATCGCCGGTTGCGAAAATCGGCGTTCCCGTTTTTGCAGAAAAATCCATTCCGGCATGAAATTTCCTGACTTTGGTAAAAGGGTCATTTCGATAACCAAAACCGGAAGCGACGGCTTTCAGGTTTTCATTGCGAACCGGCTGAATCGCTGGAATTGCGGTCAGTAATTTATCTTTTTCTTTGGCCAGTTTTAAGATCTCGTCCAAAGATTTGGATTGTACAACAAGTTCTTTCGAAAGAATATCAACACGTTTTGTAGTGTTAATAACCAATTCGGAATTGTTATAACCTTCAAGTTCTTTGTATCGGTTTACGCCTCCAAATCCTGCGCGTCTTTGTTCCATCGGAATTCCTGAGGCGTTGAAATAAACACGGTATAAATTGTTGTCGCGTTCTTCAATATCAGAAATCACTTCATCAATCTGGTCCATTTTTTTGTTCAGGATGGAATAGCGGAGTTTGAGGTTTTCAATCTCACGTGCCTGCAAGCGGTCTTTAGGGGTTTCAAAAAAAGGCGTGTTCAAAAGGACTATAAAACTCAGCGTTCCGAAAAGTGCCGACGAAAGTAAAAATAACATGATGTAAGCAAAACTCCGTCTTTTGCGCGGCTTGATTTTCCGGTAAGCGAGGTTTTCAGAATCGTAGTAATATTTTACCTTCTTCATATATTAAAAAATCCTATTTTTGTGCCTGATTTAAAAGGAACCGGTGGTTATACGAACAAATTTAAAAAATGTTTCATAGTATTTGGTTTTTTAAATAAAACTTTGGTTCATTAAATCCCACATCCGTTTATTTCAGATAATTTAAAGATACGTTTCCAACATTTTAACGACATGAAATCACAAGACATTCGTAAACAGTTTCTCGATTTTTTCCAAAGCAAAGGCCATTTGATTGTTCCTTCGGCGCCGATTGTTTTAAAAGACGACCCGACGCTGATGTTTAACAACTCGGGAATGGCGCAGTTTAAGGAATATTTCCTTGGCAACGGAACGCCAAAAAGCCCACGAATTGCCGATACTCAAAAGTGCCTTCGCGTTTCAGGAAAACATAACGATCTCGAAGAAGTTGGTATCGATACGTATCACCATACGATGTTTGAAATGCTCGGAAACTGGAGTTTTGGAGATTATTTCAAGAAAGACGCAATCCATTGGGCTTGGGAATTGTTGACCGAAGTATATAAAATCGATAAGGATATTTTATACGTAACGGTTTTTGAAGGATCTAAAGAAGAAAATGTTCCGTTTGATCAGGAAGCGTATGATATCTGGAAAACATTGATTTCGGAAGACCGTATTTTGCTCGGAAATAAAAAAGATAATTTCTGGGAAATGGGAGATCAAGGCCCGTGTGGCCCGTGTTCGGAAATTCATGTAGATATCCGTTCAGCGGAAGAAAAAGCAAAAACTCCCGGAAAAGACCTGGTAAACGCCGATCATCCGCATGTGGTGGAAATCTGGAATAATGTATTCATGGAATTCAACAGGAAAGCCGATGGCTCGCTTGAAAAACTTCCGGCGCAACACGTTGATACCGGAATGGGATTCGAGCGTTTGTGCATGGTTTTGCAAGGTGTACAATCCAATTATGATACTGATGTTTTCATGCCTTTGATCGAGAAAATCCAAAACATCACCGGAAAAAAATACACGATGAAAGCTTCGGATGAAGCCGAAGAAAAACTGAATATCGCGATCCGCGTAATTGCCGATCACGTTCGTGCGGTTGCTTTTGCAATTGCCGACGGGCAACTTCCTTCAAATACTGGCGCAGGCTATGTAATCCGCCGAATTTTGCGCCGTGCAATCCGTTACGGATTTACATTTTTAGATACAAAAGAAGCATTCATTTATAAATTAGTTGAAACGCTTGCCGATCAAATGGGAAGCTCATTCCCGGAAATCGTTTCGCAAAAAAACCTTGTTATGAACGTAATAAAGGAAGAAGAAAATTCATTCCTTAGAACATTAGACCAAGGTTTGCAATTACTTGAAAATGTCGTTTCTTCAACAGAAGGGAAAGAAGTTTCTGGAATCAAGGCATTTGAATTATACGATACATTTGGTTTTCCAAAGGATTTAACTGCGTTGATACTGAAAGAAAAAGGAATGGCTTACAACGAAGGAGATTTCGATAAAGCAATGTTCGAACAGAAAACACGTTCACGCGCTGCTTCAGAAGTTTCAACAGACGACTGGACGATTTTAACCGAAGGAAATACAGAAACTTTCGTTGGTTATGACCTTATGGTTAATGAAGTAAAAATTACGCGTTACCGTAAAATTGATTCTAAAAAAGACGGAAAATTATACCAGATCGTTTTAGACCACACGCCGTTTTATCCCGAAGGCGGCGGCCAGGTTGGTGATAAAGGAACGCTTTCAACACCAAATCAAACCATCGAAATTGTAGATACAAAAAAAGAAAACAACCTGATTTTACATTTTGCAAAGGAACTACCTGAGAATATTGAAGCACCTTTGATTGCAAAAGTCGATAAGAAATTACGTACTGAATCGGCGGCAAACCATTCGGCTACACACTTGATGCATTTGGCTTTGCGAACCATTTTAGGAACGCATGTTGAGCAAAAAGGATCGTTGGTAAGCCCGAATTATTTACGGTTCGATTTTTCGCATTTCTCAAAAGTGACCGATGAGCAATTGCAACAGGTTGAAAATTTCGTAAACGAACGAATCCACGAGCATTTGCCTTTGGTAGAAAGAAGGAATATTCCGTTTCAGCAAGCGGTTGATGAAGGCGCGATGGCTTTATTCGGTGAAAAATACGGAGACAATGTACGTGCAATCAAATTTGGCGACAGCATGGAATTGTGCGGAGGAATCCACGTACAAAACACCGCCGATATCTGGTCGTTCAAAATTATTTCTGAAAGCGCGGTTGCAGCCGGAATCCGCCGTATTGAAGCAATTACGGGTGAAGCCGTAAAGCAGCATTTTTTACATCAGGAAGAAACACTGAATGAGGTAAAAAATATACTTAAAAACCCACAGGATGCGGTAAAAGCAGTTTTGTCATTACAGGAAGAAAATACGAAACTTGCCAAGCAAATTGAGTCGTTGATGAAAGATAAAGTTCGCAATATGAAATCCGGAATGGTTTCAGAATTGCAACAAATCAACGGAATTCAATTCCTGGCGAAACAAGTTGAACTTGATCCGTCGGCGGCGAAAGATCTTGCTTACGAAATTGGTTCAACTGGAAACAACATCTTTCTAGTTTTGGCTACAGCCGAAGAAGGAAAACCAATGCTAACCTGCTATATTTCGAAAGAGCTTGTTGCAGAAAAGAATCTTAACGCCGGGCAAGTTGTCCGTGAACTTGGAAAATACATTCAGGGCGGCGGCGGCGGCCAGCCATTTTTTGCAACAGCCGGCGGGAAAGACGTTGACGGAATTCCGGATGCAATCGAAAAAGCGATAGATTTCATCAAATAATATGCAATTCAGAACACAAATACCTATTCAGAAAAGTAATCATCCAATCGATTATAATTCTAAAATAGTGTCTTTGGGTTCTTGTTTTGCGGTCAATATCAGTGAGAAATTCGGGTATTATAAATTTCGGAATTCGGTAAACCCGTTCGGAATTTTATTTCATCCGTTGGCGATTGAAAAACTGGTTTCTTTTGCTGTTTCCGATAAGGAATTTACCAGAGACGATATTTTTCATTTAAACGATTGCTGGCATTGCTTCGATGCGCATTCGGATTTGAATTCGATTGAAAAAGACCAAATCCTGGATAACCTTAATTCTTCTGTCCGGAATTTCAAAACCGAACTTTCGCAAGCCACGCATCTCATTATCACGCTGGGAACTTCATGGGTTTACCGGAATGTCCAATCGGGTGAAATTGTTGCAAACTGCCATAAAGTTCCGCAGAAGGAATTTTCCAAAGAATTGCTTTCATCTGAAATCATTAAAAGAAGCCTTCAAAATATCCTTCATGAAATACAATTTGTAAATCCGGGTATAAATGTTATCCTGACAGTTTCGCCGGTGCGCCATATTAAAGACGGTTTTGTAGAAAACCAATGGAGCAAATCAAACCTGATTGCTGCGGTTCACCAAATGATAAAAGAGAATCCATCAGTCGGTTATTTTCCATCGTATGAAATCATGATGGACGAACTCCGTGATTACCGTTTTTATTCCGAAGACATGCTGCATCCCAATCAAACCGCCATCGATTATATTTGGGAAAGATTTGCACAAACCATGATTTCAGACGAATCAGGCCCAGTTATGAAAACGGTCTCATCTGTACAAAAGGGATTGTCGCACAAACCGTTTAACCCTGAAACACAAAACCACAAGGATTTTCAAGTCCGGTTAGAACAAATAATAGATGGGCTTCAAAAGGTTTTCCCCCACATTTCATTTTAAATATACGCAAGATGCCCTATTGATTTCATCTTTTCATAACATGAAATTTGTAACGAATAAACTAACAAATTAAAGTATGAAAACGATGAGGAAAATTGGCTCTACGATAGCTAC
Organism: uncultured Flavobacterium sp.; assembly: GCA_964605595.1. Classification (GTDB taxonomy): domain Bacteria; phylum Bacteroidota; class Bacteroidia; order Flavobacteriales; family Flavobacteriaceae; genus Flavobacterium. The sequence continues at coordinate 6,986 of CAZSDN010000012.1, forward strand.
AGTTTTGATGTTCATGATTTTTTCGTGCAGTGCAGATGATGGAATTAAAAGCGATGGAAATGATATGGCGACTTATATTTTTGCCACGGTTAACGGACAAAGTTTTAAAACGTATCAATTGCAAGGGTTTTTGAGTGCCCAAGCCAGTAAAAGCGGTTCGGTTATAACAATAATCGGTATGGCTGATGATCAGAGCGGAATGTCAATTCTGTTGAATGATATTACTGAATCGGGAACTTATCCGATTAGCAATATGAATGCTGCAAACAGGATCGGATATTCTAATTCCGGCGTAACGGTTAGTAGTGTTTCTCAATGTGAAGGCGTTGCGGGGAGCATAATAATTACCGAAATAAATGATGCGAAAATTGAAGGGACTTTTTCAATAATCGCCAATAATTCAGATTGTACAGAAGAACGTACAATTACCAACGGATCGTTTCGTGGAACTTTTACAAATGATTAATTTTCCTTAAAAAAGATGATTTTGAATCCAAAGTCTACTAAAAATCATTAAAGATTAATTTATTTTCAGAAAATCAAGCCTTTGAGTTTAAAATGTTTGGCAAGCTTGTTGGTTTTTGTTAGATTTGCGACTTAAAACACCTAAACGAAAATTAACATAAAATTTTGACAATCATGAAAACATTGAAACGAATTGGTTTGCTTGCATTTACCGCTTTATCATTAACATTGGCTTCTTGCGAAGATACAGAAGGTTCTGGTAAAGGAATAGAATTGGATACTTTTGTAAATGCAAAGGTTGATGGAAGTAACTTCAAGACATTTTCTGTTGGAAATATCAGTGCGGGGTCGGCAGTCAGAAACGGAAACAATGTATCTGTAGCCGGCGTATCTAAAACTTCACATAATGCTACTGAATCAAAAACAATTACCATTACACTGGCAAATATAACACAAGCAGGTACGTATAATGTAAATTCTACAACTGACGGGCGTAAATTGTCTTATTTTGACTCAGCAAGTAATACAACCTGGAGTACAGAAACATGCGATGGCGCAACCGGAACTGTTATTGTAAAAACTTTGACAAGTAAAATCATTGAAGGAACTTTTGTTTTCACAGGTAAAGATGCCGGCAATTGTGCAAGCCAAAAAGTAATTACCAGCGGGACTTTCAAAGGGACTTTCTAGTAATAAACATAATTTCAATTAAAACCGGAAGAAATACCTTCCGGTTTTTTTATGCTCATAAAACAGCTGGTGTAAAATCATATGAACTTTTCAAATAAGGCATTTGTCGTATTGCCCGATATTTAAAATTGCGCGAATTTAGTAAAACGATTGTTGGGTAATTGTAAGGTATGAATTGAGTTTTTTTGGTTTATTTGATTTGGACTGACGAATTAATTCCTCAGTCCTTTTTATATGCGAACCGATTTAAGGTTTTCGGGCATAAATCTATCAGTTTGATTGTTCCACATAAGTATAAAGTAACTGTAAAAGAATCATTATGATTGTAATTTTGATAATTATAATTTTTGTGCTTTGCATCACAATTGTTTATTTAGGCCTCGACTCTTTCAGGGAAAAGAAGATTTTCGATACTAAAATTGAGGCGCTGGAAGCAATCATAATCCAGATTACCAAGAAGCAAATCGCACAATCCGATCAATTGAAGCTCTCCGAAGACCTTAATGAAAATCTCAAAAAGTCACGTGCCGAATTGAATAACAATATTTTTGACCTTAATTATGAACTGCTTGAAATACTTTCAAAAAATAACCTTTTAAAGAATGATAAATAAGCATAAGCCGTTCATGATTTCTGGGTTATTTTGAAAATTTCTTATATTTAAATCATAAAAAGGATTATAGAAAGCTTATGATGTTTAATTATTGTATTATGGATGCGGGCTTTACGATAAACTTTAAACTTAGGTTATGAATCATTGGCCAGTAAAAAAATCGTTATGATGAGAAAATTCTTGCTCTTGTTTTTGTTGTTTACATGTATTGGATTAGCCAAGAACAGCCAGGATTCATTACAGTGTAAACAGCTGAATGACCGTGCAATGGAAATTTATCTCAAGAATCCCGATTTGGCTATGAAGCTTATCCAACAGGCCGGAGTAAAAGCAAATGCAGTTAACAATAACGAGCTCATCGGATTGACAAAAGGAAATTTGGCAACGTTAAAGCGCATGAAAGGTGAGTTCCTTGAGTCAAAAAAACTGTCTCTTGAAACGCTGAAATTGGCCACTAAACCCGATATAAGGGCTACTGCACTCAACAACCTTGGAGCTTGTAACCGTTCACTTGGTTTGTATAATGAAGCGATTAAGAATTATCTCGAAGCGCTAAAAATACACGAAAATTCAAAGAATCAGGAAAAACAAGGCACGGTAAATAATAATATCGGAATGGTTTTTAGTGCTTTGGGGCAAATGGACAAAGCAAAATTTTACCATAAAAGAGCCTTGGGTTTATTCATAAAAACCGGATATAAAAAAGGGTTGTCAGAGTCTTACAATAACATTGCCATTGCGCTTGCAAATCAGGATAGCGTACCAAAAGCGCTACATTATTTCAGGAAATCCCTCGTAATAGAGCAAGCTCTAAAAGACAAAAAAGGAATCGCCGAATCTGTAAACAATATTGGTGGCGCACATTATTATCTTGGGGCCGCCGATTCGGCAATTTTTTATTTCAGGAAATCGGTTAAGATTGAAAAAGAGCTTGGAAATATTTCCGGAACGGCGCAGAGCTATAATAATATTGCTTTAGTTCTGCTCGAAAAAAAAGACTATAAAAACGCAAAGCAATATACAGACAGCGCTTACAACTATTCAGAAAAATCAAAAGTAGCGGCAGATATAATGTTTTCTTATCAGAATTATATCCAATATTATGAAGAAACAAACAATTTCGTAGCGGCAAATAAATTCAACAAGAAATATTTTACGTATAAAGACAGTATTGTAAAAGCGGCAAATGTCAAGGAAATCAATGAGCTTGAAACGAAATATGAAATCAACAAAAAAGAAAAGCTAATTGCCGAAAGCAGAGCCGCGATTTTAGAAAAAGACATCGCGATAAAAAGAACCCGGTATATATTGATAGCAATCGCATCGCTCACTTTTTTTACCGCCCTGATCGGATTTTTGATTTACCGCCAACAAAGGCTGAAAAACAGGCAGCAGGAACAGGAATTTCAGTTAAAAACCGCCATTGCGCAAATTGAAACCCAAAATAAATTACAGGAACAAAGGCTTTCAATATCCCGCGATCTCCATGATAACATTGGCGCGCAACTCACATTTATTATTTCATCGGTAGATAATATCAAACACGGTTTTGATATCCAGAATGCCAAGCTTAATGACAAACTCAAACACATTAGCGAGTTTACAAAATCAACCATTGTAGAGCTTCGTGATACAATTTGGGCGATGAACAATAATGAAATCAAATTTGAAGATTTGAGGGTAAGGATTCTGAATTTTACCGAAAAAGCCAAATCTGTACGTGAAGAGATCGATTTTAAATTCATGATTGATGAAAGCCTCACCCGGCAAAAACTGACATCGATAGCCGGAATGAATATTTACAGAACCATTCAGGAAGCAGTTAATAATGCGATCAAATATGCCGATGCGGTAAACATTTCAATTGATGCAAAAAATATTAACGGAAAACTTGAAATTATTATTACTGACGATGGAAAAGGTTTTGATGTAGATGCTGTCGAAAGAGGAAACGGAATTTATAACATGCAAAAAAGAATTGAAGATATTGGCGGAATTTTCGAAATCCGGTCAGAAATCTCTAAAGGAACTTATATCCGGATCTTATTCGATAAAGATTTAAACGCATAGAGACGGCAAGAATATGTAATTGAGATAGTGATTTTTCTTCAGAAATATTGCCAATAATCTCTTTTAAAATTTGAGTTGCGGTTCATGAAATAAAACGCCATCAAACTCCAGACGTAACAATCCCCGAAACAAAATAAACTGCGAATGGCCGATACGTAAAATACGGCAAATGCCTTATTGATTCAGCCGTTAAATAACCGCAATTTTGAACATGTTTAACTAACAAAAATTTATCTATCATGAAAACATTAAAAACAGTTTCAAAATTATTTCTTATTGCTTTTGCAGTAGTATTGTCATCTTGCAGCGGCGAAGATGGAGGCGGCGGAGGCGGCGGATCTGCAGCGGCAGGAACAATCAAAGCCAAAGTTGGCGGATCAAATTTCAAGTCAATGACGATGGCAACAACAGCAATGAAAGTAGCAGTTGCCGGTGCATACACTATTACTATTCAGGGAAGTGATGCAAACGGAAAGTCGATTAATTTAATCATGCATGGTGTTGCATTGCAAACGGGGACTTATGATATTGGAGGTAATAATCAGATTGCTATTATTGGAAGTTATACGGAGCTTAATATTAACAACCCGATGGCTTCTAAAACATATACTGCGCCATTCGAAGGTGGTGCTGTTGCCGGTTCAATTTCAATTACCGAAATTACAGATACAAAAATCGTCGGAACTTTTAATTTTACTGCAAAAAACCAGGACGATCAGTCTGATGTGAAAGAAGTGAAAAGCGGAGCTTTCAACGTAAATTTTCAAAATTTATAATACCAATTCAAAACCGGCATTCAATTTGGCTGCCGGTTTTTAAAATACTATGAACCGGTTGCATCTGGTTCAGCGTAATCTTGTTTTATGTGATTTTGTCCTTTCAAAAAGTGATGAATGATTTTGGTCATTTAATTGTTTTGAAAGGACTTTTTTCTGTAGTTAATTTAACGATATGGCTCTGATTTTTGCTTTAGTGGTTGTGGTTTTATTGAGTTCGGTTATTGTAATCGGCTTATATTTCAATAACCGGAAATCAAAAATGCTTCATTTCCAAAAAATTGAAGCATTGCAATCCATAATTATCGAATTGCTTCGCGACCAAAAAGAGCAGAATGAAAAAATCATGCTGGCAAATGAGTTGAAAGAAAGCCTGAAATTTTCTAAAAATAAACTCAATAAGGAAATACTCGAATTGCAATATGAGTTTTTAGAGTTGCTCACGCGCAATAACCTACTCGAATAGAAGTTTGGCTTAACGTTTTTTTAACTATTTTTATAACTCTAATTTTGACTGATGAAGCGCATTTTCCTTTGTTTTATGCTTTTTGCGGTGATGCCTGTTTTTTCACAGTCATTATCTGTTGACAGCCTGAAGCAAATTCTCAAAAGCGAAAATAAAATCCAGCGATTTAAAGCATTGTGCCTTCTTTCAGATGAATACAGCAAGAGTGATCTGGATAAAGCCCTGTTTTACGCAAAAAAATCTTTGTTGCTGGCAAAAGCGATAAAGAACGACACGCTCAGGTCGTATTCATATAATTCAATTGCGAACATTTACCAATATAAAAGCCAATTGGATTCGGCCTTGCTGTTTCATCAGAAAGCATTAAAATTCCGCCAGAAAATAAAGGATTCGCTCGGCATAGCCGATTCTTACAATAACATCGGAATCGCTTATGACTCCAAAGGACAGTTTAAGGAAGGCCTCGATAATTATTTCCGCGCATTGTATTATTATGACAAGAAAAATGATTTTTCGAAAATGGCGATGACCTATACCAACATCGGAATCATCTATAAAGTCCAGAAAGAATATAAAAAAGCACTCGATTATTACCGCAAAGCGAATGATTTATACCTGAAAGCAAAAAATGATTTCGGGATTACGGTTTCATCGGGAAACCTGGGTTCAATCCTGATCAATTTTGAAAAATATGAAGAATCGGTCAGTTATTCTGAAATAGCCGCAAAAGGATATAAAAAATTGGGATATGACCGTTACATAGCTTTTCCGATGTCAAATATCGCAGTAGTTTATGATAGCCTGCACCAGTTTGGGAAAGCGAATGAAAATTATATCGAATCGATTAAGCTGCACGAAAAATATCAAAACTGGTATGAGGTTTCAAATATTTGCGCCGCTTATGCAAATTGCCTGATCAAGCAAAAGGCATATTCTGAAAGCATCAGGCTTTCAGAAAAGGCGATAGTATTTGCAAAAAAATCCGACGCATATTTTTTAGAGGTTTCAACGCATCATAACCTTGCCAAAGCTTATGCCGGATTAGGAAATTTTCATAAAGCCTATCACTATTCCAATTTGTATAATATTGGAAAAGACAGCCTTTTTGTCAGCGAAAAAACCAAATCCATCTTTGAACTTGAAACCAAATACGAAACCGAGAAAAAAGAAAAACTCTTGATTAAACAGCAAGCTCAGGCAAAGCAAAGGAATATATGGCTTGTCATTCTTTTATTGCTGGCTTTGTCGGCAATGTTGATCGGTTACCTCATTTTCAGGCAGCAAAAGCTTAAAAACAGACAGCAAAAACAGGAATTCCAGCTCAAATCGGCCATTGCGCAAATTGAAACGCAAAACAAGCTCCAGGAACAGCGATTGGGAATTTCGAGGGATTTGCATGACAATATCGGCGCGCAGTTAACATTTATCATTTCATCGGTCGATAATATAAAATATGCTTTTGACCTGAAAAATACCAAACTCGATTCGAAACTTGAAAGCATAAGCGATTTTACAAAGTCGACCATTATTGAGCTTCGGGATACAATCTGGGCGATGAACAGCAGTGAAATCAGTTTTGAGGATTTGCGCCTGCGGATTTTCAACCTGATCGAAAAAGCCAAAATAGCAAAAGAAAACATCGATTTTAAATTCAGGATTGATGAAAAAATCAGCCGCCAGAAATTTACTTCGATGAAAGGAATGAACATTTACAGGACAATCCAGGAATCAATAAACAACAGCATCAAATATGCCGATGCAACTGAAATAACCGTTGACGTAAAAACTGATGGAAGCAGAATCGAAATCAGTATTTCAGATAACGGAACCGGTTTTGACCCTGAAACCGTAATGCTTGGCAACGGAATACAGAATATGAAAAAACGCCTCAATGATATTGGAGGAGAATTTATTCTGGAGTCGTTTCCGGGAAAAGGGACAAAAATTATAATTTCAATAGAAAAATAGAAACCGACCAAAACGCTGATTATGATAAAAATAGTTATTGTCGACGATAATTCTTTCCTGATTAAAACCGCGCAGGAAAAACTGTCTTTTTTTGATGATTTTTCATTAAAATTTACCGCGATCAACGGAAAAGACCTGATGAAAAAACTTGAGGCCAACCACAATATCGATTTGATTTTAATGGATATTGAAATGCCCGAAATGAACGGTATTGAAGCTACGGAAAATGTAAAAAACAGGTATCCGCACATCAAGATCATCATGCTCACGGTTTTTGACAACGACGAAAATATTTTCAATGCAATCAAAGCCGGTGCCGATGGCTATCTTTTAAAAGAAATAAACCCGAAAGATTTACAGCAGGGAATTATCGAAACATTGAACGGTGGCGCGGCCATGAACCCGTCGATTGCTTTCAAAACCTTAAAGCTTCTAAGAAATCCGCAGGAATTTGAAAATAAGGAGTCAAATGAAGACATACGTTTGTCAGCACGTGAAATTGAGGTTCTGGAACAACTGAGCAAAGGGCTGAATTATAACAACATTGCCGCAAACCTGATACTTTCGCCAAGCACGGTTAGAAAACACATCGAAAATATTTATTCGAAACTGCACGTACACAACAAACTTGAAGCGATACAAAAAGCAAAAAGCAATAATCTGATATAAATCGTTACTTTTAATCGGTTTTAAATCTGTTTTTCATGGAAAAGAAAATTGTCCTGTTTTTCGTATTCCTGCTTTGTTTTATCAAAGGTTTTTCACAAACGGATAAGCAAATTGACAGTTTATACCAAGTTGTTGAAATGACAAAAAACGATTCCGTCCGTTTTATTTCTTACAACAGGATTGCATTCCACTATATTTTCAATGATTCAGAAAAAGCGCTTCAGATCCTCAAAAAATCGCAGCGCCTCGCCCTGAAAGCAAATTCCGCATACGGCTATGCCAAGCTCATCAACACGCATGGCATTTATATGGATGTGAACGGCAAATCAGATTCGGCCGAATATTATTTTAATAAAGCCCTGAAAATAAGCCAAAAGAATAAATTCTATGATTTGGAATCCTTTTGCATCAACAATCTCGGCATGTTTTATTGGAACAAAGGCAATTTCAATAAAGCACTGGCCTATTTTTTCAAAGCTTTGAAACTAAGTGAAAAATCCGGTGCGAAACAAGAGCATATTGCCATCAATTATAACAATATCGGATTGATATACCAGCAGATGAACCTTTTTGAAAAAGCATTGGTTTTCCATCAGAAAGCTTACGAACTAAGAAAAAGGAACAACCTACGAAAAGAAGAGGCAACTTCGCTGAACAACATCGGGCTTTGTTACAAATTCCTGGAAAAAACAAACCTTGCCATCCCGGCTTTTGAACGCGCCCTGAAAGTGGCCGAAGAATCAAAGAATTTTATCGACTATTATAAAATCCTTGAAAACATGGGAGATTTATACCTTTCGGAAGGAAAATACGATGAATCGATAAAATACTATATGCTGGCGCTCGGAAATGAAAACGATAAAAGCCGTTTGTTTATTTACAGCGGTTTGACCGAAGCTTACAATCAAAAGCAAATGCCTGAAACGGCGCTGGAATTTGCAGGCAAAGGATTGAAACTGGTAAATGAAAACCCGGATTTTAAGAATTTCTCCGAAAAATTATACCGTTCAGCCGCGCACAGTTATTACCTCAAAGGCAATTTTAAAAAAGGAAAGGAATTTACAGATGACTTCATTGCTATTAAGGACAGCGTTTTTTCACAGAATAATGCCAATGCGATCGCAAACCTTGAAGTGCGCTACGAAACCGAAAAGAAAGAGCATGAGCTTGCCGAAAGCCGTGCAATTGTCGCAGAGCGTGAACTCGAAATCAAGAATAAAAATACCCAGTTTTTGCTCTTGGTAATTGTTTTATTAGCCGTTTTGCTTATTTCCTATCTGTTTTATAACCAGCAAAAACTTAAAAACCGCCAGCTGAAAAAAGAGAGCCTGCTCAAAGACGCGATGGCTAAAATTGAAACGCAGAATCACCTGCAACAGCAACGGCTTTTGATTTCGAGGGATTTGCATGACAATATCGGGGCGCAGTTAACCTTTATTATTTCGTCGTTAGACAACCTGAAATTCCTGGAACTTTCCAAAGAAAAACTCAATCAGAAACTTCATTCCATCAGCGATTTTACGATCGCCACCATTTATGAGCTTCGCGATACCATTTGGGCGATGAATAAAAACGACATCACATTCGATGACCTTAAAACACGGATTACAAACTTCATTGACAATGCAAAATCTTCAAAGGAAAACATCGTTTTTGATTTTACAATCCATCAGGATTTGAATCGTTTACAGACTTTCACTTCGGTTGACGGCATGAATATTTACCGGATCATCCAAGAGTCGGTCAACAATGCGCTCAAATATGCCAATGCAGGTTTAATTTCGGTTGACATTTGTGAAACAGATAAGATTTTGAAGATCAGTATTTCAGATAATGGCGTGGGTTTTAATGCCGAAAATGCTGATTTTGGAAACGGGCTGAATAACATGAAAAAGCGGGCGAAAGAACTTGGCGCTTCAATCGAAATTATTTCATCCGAAAATAACGGAACCACGATTGTCCTGAAAAAGCAACTGGGCTAAATGGTACAAATGCCGTATTTTATTCTCTTTTGGATTATTGGAGATTTGAACAGCTCTAATTCTAAATTGTAACCATGAAACGAATCCGATGTAAAAAAAACCTGAATAATTTAATTCCGAACTTAAATGGGCAATACAATTAAAATCGCAATTGCGGATGATAATGTTTTCCTGATTAAGGCAATTTTGGAAAAACTTTCTTTTTTTGAAGATGTTGAATGCCGGATAAAAGCAACAGACGGCCAGGATTTGCTTACAAAACTCGAAAAAAATCCTAAAATCGATTTGATATTGATGGATATAGAAATGCCTGAAATTGATGGAATCGCAGCCACGGCGATTATCAAAAATAAATATCCGCACATCAAAATCATTATGCTTACGATTTTTGATAATGATGAGAATATCTTTAATGCGATAAAGGCCGGCGCTGACGGATATTTTCTCAAAGAGGTAAAACACGATGATTTGTATGCCGGCATTATGGAAACGCTAAATGGCGGCGCGGCAATGAATCCGTCAATAGCGATGAAAACTTTGCGTTTGCTCAGGAACCCGGTTGATTTTGAAAACTCTAAAACCAAGGATGACATAAGTTTGTCGTCGCGCGAAATTGAAGTGTTAGAGCAATTAGGCAAAGGATTGAGTTATACGGTTATAGCCGATAATTTGATTCTTTCTCCAAAGACTGTGCGCCGGCATATTGAGAATATCTACAAAAAACTTCAGGTTCACAGTAAACTTGAAGCAATTGAAAAGGCAAAAAACAATCAATTGATATAAAAACAAAATCCTGTAATTAAAGGATTTTTATTAGTTGACGCTTTCGTTTTCAAAAATCAGCTCAAGCCCGTTGGTAATTAATTTCTCTAATTCAGGGCGGTCAAGTTTTAATTTGTCAAGATGCATTAAAACCTGGTTCAGAAGTTCGGGTTCATTGCTGATTTTTAATAATTCGGCGATTTCTACAGAAAGCAGCCAGTCTTTTGGATGCTTTACTTTTACTTCAGAAAATATCGTTTCTAAAGAGCCGTTTTGTTTGCCTTCGCGAATGTTTCTTACCGTTTTGTATAAAGATTCAAGTTCAGAGCGTTCTTTGGTTTTCTTGGCTTTGATTGTCTGCGTTGACGGTACATGCGTAATCAAATCAAAACTTTTTACATCGGCCGGGCCTGAAAAAGCGGAAACTACTTTTTTTCCGACAGCCATGTCATATGTTCCCCATTCTGGCTGGAACAATATTTTGTCACCATGAGTCACAGTACAATTTTTAAAACTGATTAGGATGATTTCACCTTGTAAATTTCGTGAACCGGTAATGATTTCACCTTTTACGGTAATGTCGCCTTCAAATTCGAGTGTTACATTTTCGGCTTCGTAAATGTCGTAAGCACGCAAATCGCGCGGGCTCATGTCTTCAATCGCTAAGTTGATTCCCTTGAGTTTTCCAATCGGGCTTCCGAAACCTTCCGCATGTGTTGATGTTCCGTGTCCGACTAATTCTTTCTCACGATATGACAATGCTGTTTTTCCTGTAGTTTGGATATAAATGGGCTTTCCTTCGTGTTCGATAACATTTGTAAAAACACCCGAAACCTGTAATCCTGTGCTTAATTCTATTGTTCCCAAAGCGGCTGAATCGATGAGTTTTTTAATTCCGGATAATCCACCGGTTCTCAAGCCCATAGAGTTTGCGAATTCTTCCAAAACCTGGCTTAAATAAGCAAAATCCGGAGTGACGAAAAGCTGTGGCTGTGGTTTTGTAATGTCGAATGATTGCTGGGCGGCTTCGATTGAATATGGGATTTTTGTTACCGCATCAGTCATGCACCAGGCGCTTTCCCCGATTGAAGAAAGTAAACCGGCACCATAAATCTTCGGGTTTTCCACGGTTCCGATCAAGCCATATTCCACAGTCCACCAATGTAAATTCCGGATTTGTGCCATTTCAGACATTTCACCCATATCATTTTGTAAATCTTCGACCGCTTTTTCAGCGGCATTTATTTTGCCTTGCGGAGTTCCTTCGGCTTCTTTTAAAATTGAAAGCAATCGGATCGCTTCATACATTTCATAATCTTTGTGTGAAGAAATCGCTTTGCAGCCAATTTCTCCAAAACGCCTTAAATATTCTGCATATTCAGGATTTGCGATAATTGGAGCGTGGCCGGCACCTTCGTGGATGATGTCAGGCGCAGGCGTATACTCGATGTGTTCAAGCTGGCGTATATCTGAAGCAATAACTAAAACATTATATGCCTGGAATTCCATAAAAGCATTTGGCGGAATAAACCCATCAACCGCTACGGCAGCCCATCCGATTTCTTTTAAAATACGGTTCATTCCGTACATATTTGGAATATTCTCGATTTCGAGGCCGGTTTTTTTAAGTCCGTCCAAATAAGAATTATGCGCAACTTTAGAGAGGTAATCAACGTTTTTACGCATTACATAACGCCACACGGCTTGGTTGATTGGCGTGTAGTCATTATAATCCTGCGGCTTGATGAATTGCTTTAAATGAGTTGGCAGTCGGTCGATGAGTGGGTTGCTTTCAAATTGGGCTTCCATAAATATAACGTTGTAGTGGACGTAAAATTACAAAATCTTTACCGAAAAGAGGTTATAAAAAAACCGCAATATGAACTGCGGTTTGCGATTTATTTTTTTGAAGGCGGATATTGATCCAGGATTTTTGAAACAAATTCCTTAATCCGTTCATCTTTTTTCTCCGGATTTTTAGTCAGATTTCCGATGCCTTCACCTTGCCAGACCAACTCTTTTTTCTTTGCATCGATCAAATCGATATATAGCGTTCCTTCGGTTGAAGTTGTAACGGATGTATGTCCGCCCCAAGCCCAAGGATTCCAGCCGAATCCCCAGCCATAGCCCCATCCGGCATTAAATTGGTTTACATTAACTTCCTGTCGGGATTTGGTGAAAATATTAATCAGCAAATCAGGCTTTTCACTTTTTGTAAAACCTTTAGCGATCATTTTTTCTTCAACAGCACGCATGATTCTTTTCTTATCAAGATCAGAAATCTCGACTTTATCAATTCCTTGCTTATGGAATGCAAAAGTTTTGAATTGGGCATAATCTACTTTTTTGTCATAATCGCTTGCAACCTGAACTGAAGAACAGGCATAAAACAATGTGATCAAAAACAACGGAATAATTCGGATGATTTTCATAGCTTCCTTTTTAAAATGTTATTTGTTTCTCTTTTCCTTAAAACTTTGGATGACGGCAAAAACATTTATAAAGATTGAAGCGAATAAAATGCTGTATTTAAAATATAAATTCTCAGCAAAATTGCCAATAACAAGCAGGATGCACCCAAAAAGGAGAAGTAATGCGCTATTGGCCTTTTTCATGATTTATAAATTTAATATTGAGTCGTCCACTAAATTCGGGATGGTCACTTTTAATAAAGGTTGCGCTTGCATTGCTCGTTTAATTGCGAAAATTGCTCCTTCATTTCGTGCCCAGTTTCGCCTTGCAATTCCGTTGTTGACATCCCAGAAAAGCATTGATTCCAAACGCTTTGAGGCTTCTTTTGAGCCGTCAAGAACCATGCCAAATCCGCCGTTTATTACCTCGCCCCAGCCCACGCCTCCGCCGTTATGGATTGATACCCAGGTTGCTCCGCGAAAGCTATCGCCAATCACATTCTGGATTGCCATATCAGCTGTAAAACGAGAACCGTCATAAATATTCGATGTTTCTCTATATGGTGAATCTGTTCCGGAAACATCATGATGATCGCGTCCTAAAACTATATAGCCAATTTCACCGTTAGCAATAGCTTTGTTGAAAGCTTCAGCGATTTTAATCCTACCTTCTGCGTCAGCATAAAGGATCCGGGCCTGAGAACCAACTATAAGTTTGTTTTCTTGTGCGCCCTTAATCCATTTGATGTTGTCCTGCATTTGCTGCTGGATTTCATCTGGAGCGGTTTTTGCCATTTCTTCTAAAACTGTGCATGCGATGTCGTCAGTCTTTTGCAAATCTTCAGGTTTTCCGGAAGCACAAACCCAACGGAATGGCCCGAATCCATAATCGAAACACATTGGCCCCATAATATCCTGAACATAGCTCGGATAGCGGAAATCGATTCCGTTTTCGGCCATAATATTAGCTCCGGCTCTTGAAGCTTCGAGCAAGAAAGCGTTTCCATAATCGAAGAAATAAGTCCCTTTTGCCGTATGTTTATTTATCGCATCGGTTTGCCTGCGAAGGCTTTCCTGTACTTTTTGCTTGAATAATTCGGGATTTTCAGCCATCAGTTTATTTGAATCCTCGAATGAAATCCCGGCAGGATAATAACCGCCAGCCCAAGGATTATGCAACGAAGTCTGATCGGAACCTAAATCAATAAAGATATTCTCCTGATCAAAACGCTCCCAAACATCGACTATATTTCCAAGATAAGCGATTGAAATGGTTTCTTTATTCTTTTTAGCCAAAGAAACACGTTTAACCAGTTCGTCAATATTTTCAACGATTTCATTTATCCAGCCTTGTTCATGACGGATTTTGGTGATTTTTGGATTTACTTCGGCGCAGACCGTTATGCAACCGGCAATATTTCCTGCTTTTGGCTGCGCACCGCTCATTCCGCCCAAACCTGAAGTTACAAATAAATTTCCTTCAGGATTTTTCTTGATTTTTCTAAAACCGTTTAAAACTGTAATCGTAGTTCCGTGAACAATTCCCTGCGGCCCGATATACATGTAGCTTCCTGCTGTCATTTGGCCGTATTGCGTTACGCCAAGTGCGTTGAATTTCTCCCAGTCGTCCGGTTTGGAATAATTCGGGATCATCATTCCGTTTGTAACGATAACTCTCGGAGCTTCCGCATGCGAAGGGAAAAGCCCCATCGGATGCCCTGAATACATCGCTAAAGTTTGTTCGTTTGTCATTTCCGACAAATATTTCATCGTCAGAAGATATTGTGCCCAATTCGAAAAGACCGCGCCATTTCCGCCATAAGTAACCAGTTCATGCGGATGTTGAGCTACAGCATAATCCAGATTGTTCTGGATCATGAGCATGATTGCTTTTGCCTGTTCGCTTTTACCGGGATATTCCTCGATTGGGCGCGCATACATTTTATAATCCGGGCGAAAGCGGTACATGTAAATCCTTCCGTAAGTTTCCAGTTCATCAAGGAATTCCTTTGCCAGCTCCGCATGGTGTTCAGGCTCGAAATAGCGCAATGCATTCCGCAATGCAAGTTTTTTTTCATCCGCAGAAAGTATTTCCTTGCGTTTTGGCGCGTGATTTATCGATGCGTCGTAAGGTTTTGGCTGTGGAAGAACCGATGGAATTCCCTGTTGGATTTGTTCTTTGAAAGTCATTATTGTAAGTTCGGTTAGTTATTTTTTTTCTTAATTGTTCCGGTTTTTTTATCAAAACCATAAGGACAATGCCTGCATCCGCTTCGGCAGCAATACCCGCGTTTGAGGTGGAATTTTTCGGTGAAACATTTATAACCCTCAGGCGTGTAATAAAAATCTTCGCCTTCGATTGGTTTATTTTCGTTATTTTGCTCGTCCATACTGCAAACCGGATTAAAACAATCCGTTTAATTTTTTTCAAAAATAATTATTTAATCTGAGCTTTGAAAAAGAAGCTTACGAGAATGAACCTGATTTAAATTATCTTGCGAAAAGGTTTCCGGTTTATAAATTACATTTAATGGAAGTTTACAATCAGTTTTTATTTCGGGATGAATTTAAGAATATCGAAGTTTTTATGAAACGTGAAGATGTGATCCATCCGTTTGTTTCGGGAAATAAATTCCGGAAACTGAAATACAACCTGCTTCAGGCGAAAGCTGAAAATCATAAAAAGCTGTTGACTTTTGGCGGAGCATTTTCAAACCATATCGCAGCAGTTGCTTTTGCCGGGAAAGAAAATGGTTTTGAAACAATCGGAATTATTCGCGGAGAAGAACTTGAAGATAAAATTTCCGAAAATCCGACATTGAAATTTGCGCAAAATTGCGGAATGAAATTTAAATTCATTTCGCGTGAAGATTATCGATTAAAGGATTCGGAAGTTTTTCATGATGAATTCGGAGGCTTTTATCTTCTTCCCGAAGGCGGAACAAATTCGCTCGCAGTTAAAGGCTGTGAAGAGATTTTAAACCCGGAAGATTCTCAATTTGATTTTGTTTGCTGTGCAGTTGGAACCGGCGGAACGATTTCAGGAATAATCAACAGCACTTTGCCGAATCAGAAAGTTTTGGGTTTTCCGGCGTTAAAAGGTGGTTTTTTAAAAAATGAAATTAGTAATTTTGTCCGCAACGGAAATTGGGAACTGATAGCCGATTACCATTTTGGAGGTTATGCCAAAGTTTCGGAAGAATTAATTGCGTTCATAAACCGGTTTTCCGAAAAATATAAAGTTCCGCTTGATCCGGTTTATACGGGAAAGATGGTTTTTGGCGTTATTAATTTGCTGGAAAAAGGTTATTTTGCCGAGAATTCAAAAATTCTGATAATCCACACCGGTGGCTTGCAGGGAATTGAAGGGATGAATATCAATTTGAAAAAGAAAAATTTACCAATAATAAATGCCAATGTTTAAAAAAGAACTGCTTATTCTAATCGTGCTGACACTAATTGGCTGCAACTCTTCGCAGCAGGTTGTCAGGACATCGAAAAAAACTCCGCCAAAGAAAGAAGTCGTACGAAACGTGAGAAAACCCGTTCAACGAACAGTTAGCGGAAACAACACAGCGAATTCAACCAATTCAAATCCTACCGCAAACCGAACAACAGAAGTCATAGAGTCCACTTCAAAAACGGTTGTTTACAGTGACGTTGTAAACAATTATGTAATCCAGTACAAAAATGTTGCGATGGGAAATATGAAAAGCTATGGAATTCCGGCGAGTATAATTCTGGCTCAGGGAATTCTTGAATCCGGTGCCGGTCGCGGAACGCTTGCGCAAAATTCCAATAATCATTTTGGTATCAAATGCCATAAAGACTGGACTGGAGAAACTGTCCGCCACGATGACGATGCAGAACAGGAATGTTTCAGGAAATATAAAGATCCGTCAGAATCCTACAAAGACCACGCACTTTTCCTGACTACGCGAAACAGATATGCAGGTTTGTTCCGGTTAGAAAAAGATGATTATGAAGGATGGGCGAGAGGACTCAGAGCCGCGGGTTATGCCACTGATCCGAAATATCCTGAGAAGCTTATTTCCTATATCGAGCGGTACAATCTCCATCAGTATGACGCGCAGGTTTTAGGTAAAAATTATGTTCCGATAGAAAATAACCAACCTGCAAGACCTATCATTGCTTCTGCATCTGACAGTTCATTGTATGAGGTTCAGAAAGGCGATACGTTATATTCTATTTCAAAAAAATTCAGCATTTCGGTCGATGAGCTGAAAGCTAAAAACGGTCTTTCGGATAACGCTATTTCCATCGGGCAAAAATTGCGTGTCCAATAAATCCAAATTCTAAAAAATGTTATACCAAAGAAGCAGCCAGCTATTTGCTGAAGCAGAAAAAGTTATCCCCGGCGGAGTAAATTCGCCTGTCCGTGCTTTTAAAGCTGTTGGCGGAACGCCGATTTTTGTAAAAAGCGCAAAAGGAGCTTATCTTTTTGACGAAGACGGAAATAAGCTAGTTGATTATATCAATTCATGGGGGCCAATGATCCTTGGCCATGCATATGAGCCGGTTGTTGAAGCCGTGATCAATAAAACGAAACTCGGAACATCTTTCGGTACGCCAACCGAACTTGAAACTGAAATCGCTTCATTAGCGGTAAAAATGGTTCCGGGGATTGATAAAATCCGTTTCGTAAATTCCGGTACCGAAGCTTGTATGAGTGCTGTTCGGCTTGCGCGCGGATTTACCAAAAGAGATAAAATAATAAAATTCTCTGGCTGTTATCACGGGCACTCAGATTCATTCCTGATCCAGGCCGGAAGTGGCGCGGTTACTTTCGGAACGCCAAACAGCCCTGGCGTTACTGCGGGAACTGCAAAAGATACTTTACTTGCTACTTTCAATGATTTAGAAAATGTAAAAGCATTAATCGAAGCAAATAAAGATGAAATTGCAGCAATCATAATTGAACCTGTTGCAGGAAATATGGGCTGTGTACCGCCTAAGGATAATTTTCTTCAGCATTTACGGAGTTTGTGTACAGAAAACGGGATTTTATTGATTTTTGACGAAGTCATGACCGGTTTCAGGCTTGCGAAAGGCGGCGCGCAGGAATTATATAATGTATCAGCAGATATTGTTTGTTTTGGAAAAGTGATTGGCGGCGGATTGCCTGTCGGTGCTTTTGCGGCAAGAAACGAAATAATGAATTATCTGGCACCGCTTGGGCCGGTTTATCAGGCCGGAACTTTATCAGGGAACCCGTTGGCGATGGCTGCTGGATTAGCGATGCTCAAAGCTTTGGATTCTGATAAAGAGATTTTTAACCGCCTTGAGGAAAAAACAGCTTATCTCGAAAAAGGAATTGATAGGGTTTTGAAATCCAAAAGTATAGATTTTACTATTAATCGCGTTGGATCTATGATTTCGGTACATTTTGATAAACGCCCGGTTGAAGATTTTAAATCGGCAGCAAACGGCGATAACGAAACATTCAAAAAGTTTTTCCATGGTTTGCTGAATGAGGGAATTTATATTGCACCTTCGGCTTATGAAACCTGGTTTATAACTGATGCGCTTACTTATGAAGACCTTGATTTTACAATTAGCGCGATCGAAAAAGTATCGGCCGCGTTTTAATTGAATATGAAAAAAACAAAAAAGTCCGGAATTTCCGGACTTTTTTTATGATAAAAAATTTACTAATTCATCAACTGATAGAACAAAGGCTTATTCGCTTTGATTTTCTCAAAGCTTTCCTTGTCGATTGAAGATTCAAATTTTCCTTCAATCATTTTAGAAACACTTGCCTTTGTTTCCGGCGTTAATCCTTCTGGAGAATCTGAAGTCAACATTCTGTGTTTAGTTTCAAATAAACCACGAAAATGGAATTTTCTTTCTTCAGAAAGCGACACAAATGCAGCCAATGCATCGATATCTTTTTTTGCAGCTTGTTCGACTGAAAGTTTTTCTTTAACGGTAGAAACCTGTTTCGTGGCTTCAGTTTTAACAGCTGTTTTTGCCGGAGCTTTCTTAACCTGAGCGTTTAAGCTTACTGTAAAAAGTACTGAAAGCGCTATAATTAGATTTTTCATATTTAGTTTTTGATTTTTAGAAAGTCAAATCTAACTAAATTCCGATAGAATTGCAAAATTATTTTTTGTGCCTTCTTTCTTTGTGATTCATCTTTTCTCTGAAGTTTTGCTTTCTGCCTTCACGCATTTTTTCCCATTTGCTGAACTGTTCGGCGGTAAGGACTTTTTTTACTTTTTCTTTTAATGCGATTTGCTCGTCAAGCATTTTATTCTGCATTGTAAACCGGTCATCCGCTGTTGGTTTTTTGCCGGAATCTTTTAAAGCTTTTCGTTCAGCTCTTGCAGTTTCCCTTTTTTTCTCGGCATCTTTCAGGATTGTGCCCATTTCTTTTTGTTGGGAG